>NZ_WHOC01000168.1:0-89877 GCF_013141785.1 Paenibacillus germinis | reverse complement strand
AAATTATACTTCTATTGGAAATTACCAATGGAATCGACACCCATGCCTCGAAATTCGTACTTTTATTGGAGATAATCCAATGGAATTGACTTATAGGCTGTCAAATCGCTACTTCTATTGGATTAATCCAATAGAAGTAGCTTTCAGGCTTTGAAATTCACGAAATGGGAGCTGAATATTCCAAATATGACTTTTAGGACAACCCCTTCTGTATGATGAAGTTATCTACACGAACTTTGATCCATCGATACCTTATGGTAGATTAAAATCAAAGCGATTTGATTTGATTCCGATATTCACTTGGCGAGACACCGTACCAACGTCGGAATTGCTTAGAGAAGTACAGTGGATCGTAGAAACCGACGGAGGATGCAATCTGTTCGATGGTGAGCTCCAGACGTTCTCGAAGCAGCAGACGAGCTTTATCCACACGCAGTTTCAGAAGAAACGTGACGGGGGTTGCCTTGGTATGGCGCTTGAACATGCGCGATAAATAAGCGCGGTTGTAGCCCAAACTCTCGGCCATCAGCTCAATGGTGATAGGCTCGGCGTATTGGGTGGACAGGTAGTGAATCGCTTGCTGCACGATGCGGTCACTCTCGACTTCCGTGACCACGCCGGCTAGTGTGGAAGCTGATAATGTTTCACAGTATTCACCGAGTAACAAGTGTAGGTATCCGATGGATTTCAGCTGTGCGTTCGCTTTTTTGGATCTTAACGCTTGCTGGATATGGCGAAATAGGACCGGGATGTGGCGGTTTCGTTTCGTATGGATAATGGGCTGCAGGGGATTCACTCCTGCCAAGGAGACTAACGCCGCGGCCTGCGTACCTGTAAAAGCGATCCAGCAATAATGCCATGGATCTGTTTCATCGGAGACGTAGCTTATGAGCTGTTCAGGCTCGATGACGAAGCTGTCACCGGCGCTAAGTTCGTACTCTTCGCCTTGTGAAGAGAATACCCCTTTACCCGATATCACATAGTGGATCAGAAAGTAGTCGTATACTTTGGGACCCAACCGATGCTCAGGCTTCGTCTGACTCTCACCCGCAAACAGCACGGTTAATTCACTCTCCTGGGAAGGCAGTGGATTCGAAACAACGTAATAGCTCTCTGACTTTGGCATGCCTACTCATCATCTCCGATCGAAGCATCTTCATATACCATCACTTTATCATAAATCCAATAAAAAAGTAGTGAGCTTGAGATCACATTTTTCCATGTGTAAATAACATGCCTCCATAGCCAATTACACGTTCTTCTCGTATACTGAAGTTACAAAGATACCAAACATAAACGACTCCATCATCCTCAGATGACGAGCGAAATCACTTCTAAAACCACTAAAGGCGGTGCCAGAATGGCAGACTTGCAAGCTCTAAAAAACACGTTTATTGAAATTTACGGGAATTCTACAACGGCAATTGCAGCTTTTCATGCTCCAGGTCGGGTCAATTTGATCGGAGAGCACACGGATTACAATGGCGGTTATGTTTTCCCGGCAGCGTTAACGTTCGGAACAACTTTGATCATTCGTCCAAGACAAGATCGTGTAATTGGATTTGCATCTACAAACCTGGCACTTCGCAAACAAATTTCCATAGATGACTTGTCCTATCAAGAAGAAGACGACTGGATCAATTATCCGAAAGGGATCTTCGTTCACTTGGCGAAAGCAGGTTTCCCTGTCACGCAAGGTTACGATCTTTTGTTCCACGGTGAAATCCCGAATGGTGCCGGACTTTCGTCCTCGGCTTCCATTGAAGTCGTTACAGCTTTTAGCTTATTAACACTTGAAAAATATCCAATCGATACCGTAAAAATCGCACTGCTTGCTCAAAAAACAGAGAACGAATTCGTTGGCGTCAACTGTGGCATCATGGACCAATTCGCTGTAGCTAATGGCAAAAAAGATCATGCGATCCTGCTCATGTGCGACACGCTTGAATATCGCCATGTGCCTTTTCAAAGCGGCAGCTACAAGCTGGTTATCGGAAATACGAACAAACGCAGAGGTCTGGTAGACTCCGCTTACAATGAGAGAAGAAGCCAATGCGAGCAGGCTGTGACCTATTTGCAAAAGCAGTTTCCTTCTATCACTTTGCTTGGTCAACTGAACCTTGCGCAATTTAATGAATTCAAACATCTAATTCCAGACGAAACCGTTCGACGCAGAGCGCAGCATGTTATTGAAGAAATTGACCGTGTTCTGAAATCCATTGAGGTGCTGGAAGCGAACGACCTTGAATCTTTCGGTAAGCTGATGATCGGGTCCCATGACTCGCTTCGTGATCTTTATGAAGTAACAGGGGTTGAGCTGGATACGATGGTTGCAGCAGCACTGAAGGTTCCGGGTGTGCTTGGGGCACGTATGACAGGCGCAGGTTTCGGCGGATGCACGGTTTCTTTAGTTCATGAGGACAGTGTACAAACGTTTATCGATCAAGTGGGTAAAGAATATACGGAAAAAACAGGCCTGACACCAAGCTTCTACGTTTGTGATATCGGCAATGGTGTCGAGCAAGTCGGGGAGGCGTTATAAATGGCCATTCTAGTAACGGGCGGAGCAGGCTATATCGGATCTCATGCGGTAGCGGAGCTGATTGCCAAAGGTGAAGAAGTCGTTATCGTTGATAATTTGCAGCAAGGGCACAGAAACGCTGTGCTTGGGGGCAAGCTGTACGTAGGTGATTTGCGCGACAGCGAATTTCTGGATACGGTTTTCACAGAGAACAGTATTGATGCTATCATCCATTTTGCAGCGAATTCGTTAGTTGGCGAAAGCATGACCAATCCTGCGAAATACTATCACAATAACGTGTACGGAACGCTTTGCTTGCTTGAGAAAATGACGCAATACGGCGTGAAGAAAATCGTCTTCTCCTCTACGGCTGCCACGTATGGTGAGCCTGAAAATATTCCAATCCTAGAAAGCGACCGTACTTTGCCGACAAATACGTATGGCGAGACGAAGCTGGCTATGGAAAAAATGATGAAGTGGTTCGACATCGCGCATGGTATTAAATATGTATCGCTTCGCTATTTTAACGCAGCTGGGGCTCATGCCGGTGGCAAAATCGGGGAGGACCATAGCCCAGAGACGCATCTGATTCCAATCATCCTTCAAGTGGCTCTTGGTCAAAGACCGCATATTTCCATCTTCGGAGAAGACTATGCAACAGATGATGGTTCGTGTGTACGCGACTACATTCATGTTAGCGATTTGGCAAGTGCTCATGTTCTTGCGGTTGAGAAGCTTCGTGGCGGAGCCGAAAGCAATATTTACAACCTAGGCAATGGCACAGGTTTCTCGGTCAAAGAAGTCATCGAAATCGCCCGTAAAGTAACCGGTCATGCAATTCCTGCCGTCATCGAACCGCGTAGAGCTGGTGATCCAGCAACGCTAATTGCCTCCTCGGAGCGCGCAAGAGCTGAGCTTGGTTGGAAACCAACACGCGATTCCTTGGAATCCATTATCGAGAGCGCGTGGAACTGGCACCAAAATCATCCGAATGGGTACGAAGAATAGAGTAGAGCAGAGCAGGGAAGAAAGTGCAGAACGGAGCTGAACAGAGGCTTGTTTTGTAGAAAGGAACGTGGCACATGGAACGGACAATTAAAGCGCCGCAGCACGCAGCGTTGATCATAGAAAGACTCCTTCAGTTCGCTGTGCAGAATGGGCTGATTGAACATCTTGACGTCTATACTTCACGAAATGCTTTACTCGATTTATTCGGTCTTGCTGAACCATTTCAAGGCGAAGTGCCGACAGAGAAATTGAAAAGTCCGGTTGCACTGCTAGAAGAATTGCTCGATGCAGCGTTCGAGGCAGGTCTCTTGGAAGAGAATACGACAACGTACCGTGATTTGCTGGACGCACGGATTATGGGGATGTTGATGCCTCGTCCATCCGAGGTTGTACATCAATTCTGGAACACAGCCAAAACAACGAACGTTGAGGCAGCAACGGATTACTTCTACAAGCAATCCATCGATTCCAACTATATTCGGATGGATCGCATTCAGAAAAATGCTTACTGGTTGGCCGAAACAACGTATGGCGATCTGGAAATCACGATCAACCTTTCCAAACCGGAGAAAGATCCGAAGGAAATTGCTCTACTCAAAACGCTGCCGCAAAGCAGCTATCCTTTATGTCTGCTATGCGCAGACAACTTAGGGTACGCAGGCCGTGTGAATCATCCGGCGAGGCAAAATCTACGTGTCATTCCTTTGGAATTAGATGGCGAGAAATGGTACTTCCAATATTCGCCGTATGTGTATTACAACGAGCACAGTATCATTTTCCATGAGAAACACATCCCGATGAAAACGACAGCGCACACGTTCTACCGTTTGCTGGACTTCATCGATCAGTTCCCACATTATTTCATCGGATCGAACGCGGATCTGCCGATCGTAGGTGGTTCTATTCTGAACCACGACCATTTCCAAGGCGGACGCCATAAATTTCCGATGGAAAAAGCACCGAGTGAGAAGGCATTCTCACATGCTGAGTTTGCCGGCGTGAAGGCCGCCATCGTCAAATGGCCGATGTCAGTACTACGCCTGAGCGGGCACAACAAGCAACAGCTTTATATGCTTGCGAGCAAGCTGCTCGAAGACTGGCGCGCCTACAGTGATGCGGAAGCGGACGTCCTCGCCTTCAGCGAGAAGGACGGACAGCGAGTCCCGCATAACACGATCACCCCGATCGCCCGCAACAATGCACGGGGCGAGTACGAGCTTGACCTGGTGCTGCGCAACAACCGCACAAGTAGAGAGCATCCGGATGGGATTTTCCATCCGCACCAGCACTTGCACCACATCAAGAAGGAGAACATCGGCTTGATTGAGGTTATGGGGCTGGCGGTGCTGCCAGGCCGCCTGCAAGAGGAGCTGGCGGATATCGCCAAGATCCTCACCGGCGAAGCCGCGTTCGGCCGCGAGATCCGCGAAGAGACTGGCCATCCGCTGCATAAGCATGCGGAATGGATCGAAGCGATGCTCGCGAAGCACGGCGCTGCGCTTGCGCAGGACGCAGCCAATGCGGTGCTGCAGGCTGAAGTCGGCAGCAAGTTCATGGACGTGCTGCTGGACGCAGGCGTGTTCAAGCGAGATGAAGCCGGGCAAGCGGCTTTTGGACGGTTTTTGGCAGCTGCGGGCTTTGCGCAGCAATAGGAAAAATGAACCAACTCCTTCAGGCTTTTGGCCTTGGGAGTTGGTTTTTTGTTTCGTAGAACAGGTTAACTCACAAACAAGGCGAGAAATCGCTTCTGCATTTCCTCCGGATTCACGACTTCAATTGTGGTATAGATCATCCAATAATGTCCGAATGGATCCTTCACACTTCCTGCTCGGTCACCGTAGAATTGATCCGTCATCGGATTAACAATTGTCGCTCCAGCCACAATTGCCTGCTGGAACAGCTTGTCCGCATCGTCCACTTGAAGTTGGATACCAACCGTTGTATTTCCCATAGTCTCAGGCCCAAGAATACCGTATTCCGGATATTCACCGGCCAGTGATATTTTGGCTCCACCAATTGTAATTTCAGCATGAGCCACTTTGCCTCCCGGTTCCGTCAATCGGTATATCTCTACCGCATCGAAAGCCTTCTTATAGAACTCAATTGCCTCCGCAGCGTTCTTGATCCATAGAAACGAGGTCGCCTTATCCATTTAAATCCACCTTCCTCATTTTCCTAAATAAGATGAGCCGTATGCAGTATCGCTATATGCAATCCAATTCAAGCTGACTGTTCCCGCCTCATATAAATAGTAACCAACCTCCAAAAGAGCGTATAGTAAAAAATGACCTGATATTAAATAATCGATCGTGTGGTAGTAACATAGTCAATATTTGTATGAGGCTTTAATTATCTACCGCAACATGATTGTGATGCCTGCCTGGCCTCGAGAAATAATCAGTAGGATTGAGACTGGAGAAAGCCTGAAAATCTTTTATAAAATGCATCTGATCATAATAACCGCAAGCGATAGCGACATCCAACCAATTGACGCTCTTAGCGTGGTCTATTATGCGGCAAACTCATAAATTCGATAAGTGCGAAGTTTACTGCCGGATGTCGTATCAGAGGTCGGGAGGCCAGCTTTATAAGACTTTCTTCAAGTATTTGAAACTTATCCTCCACCGTTTTCGATAGAAGCAGCATCTCACGCAGATCATGGGCTCTTGATCCCCACAGTGCATCCAAGGAAACATGTATATTATGTAATTCATTCACTGGCATTTTAAAAAATGGATAAATACCGCCTGGTTTGAAATGTACGCCCAAAACTGTGGTCTCTGTGGAAGTATCAATGATGAAATATTCGGAATGCGGCCCGCAAATAACAGAGCGGCCATATGTCCGCAACGGGTCCTTATATTCTCGGTCAAACAATTTAATCTTATCTTCACGCAGGTTGATCACGAGTTCAATCGAACCATCAGGTAGCGCGAGCTCCTTCGAATGAGGTGGACTATATCCTTGGAAAAACCAGAAAAAATCCACAAAATCTGACAATGGAGCTTGTGGAATATAAGTGCGTAACAGCATGGCATATACACGACAGGAGCCTATGGACGTTATATCCGTGGAGTCGCTCCATCCTTTCTTGGGGAGTACTAATGGAAACTGCTGGGTGAATTTAGTAAACTGAGAGAGTAGTTGAACATTAGCAGGATGATCGTTGAAGGAGGAGTAGAATGGATAGCTTTGAAGCGTTGGTGGTGGATCGAACAAAGGAATCTTTTGCTGCGGAAGTAAAGGAACTGAAGCTTGATGATTTACCTGTTGGCGAAGTGGTGATCCGAGTGTTATACTCCGGCATTAATTATAAAGATGCGTTAGCTTGCAGCCCGAATGGACGCGTTGTGCGTGCCTACCCGATGGTACCGGGGATTGATTTGGCCGGAACTGTCGTAGCTTCGACAGATCGTCGGTTTCGCGAAGGGGATGAGGTACTTGTTACCAGCTACGAGCTGGGTACAGGGCATTACGGCGGATTCAGCGCCTTTGCACGTGTCCCGGCTGACTGGGTAGTGCCTCTCCCGCAGGGATTAACTCATCGCGAGGCGATGATACTGGGTACGGCGGGATTTACCGCTGCGCTCTCCATACAGCGCATGGAGGAGAATGGGCTAAACAAAGAGCAGGGACCCGTGCTTGTTCGCGGTGCAACCGGCGGAGTGGGCAGCAGCAGCGTGTCCATGCTTGCAGCACTTGGTTATGAAGTAGAAGCTAGCACAGGGAAGTCGGCGGATCATCAGTACCTGCTGGATTTAGGGGCTAAGCGGGTATTAACACGGGAGGAGCTTGCTCCCTCTGTTAGCAAGCCGCTGAATAAGGAACATTGGGCTGGCTCTGTCGACCCTGTGGGGGGTGACTCTCTTGCCCATGTGTTGAGCCATATCAAGTATGGCGGTTCCGTTGCTCTGAGTGGTTTGACAGGTGGTGGTGAGTTCGCCGCGTCGGTGTTTCCTTTTATCCTGCGAGGTGTGAATTTGTTGGGTATTGATTCGGCTGCCTGCAGGGTGGAGGTTAGAAAGCCCTTGTGGGAGCGTATCGCGAAGGAACTGAAGCCGAAAGGCCTGGAACAGACTGTCTATCAAGAGGTTACGCTGGATGGGGTTACGAAGGCTGCTAAGCAGGTTCTGGAAGGGAAGGTCAGAGGAAGGGTGCTTGTCCGATTGTAAAGGGGAGGCAGGTACTTCTTTCATTTCACGAAATAAGGAGAGATTGACGTTGAAAATGCGCGTTTCTGCAGTGCAATATCATTTGCACACGATACATAGTTTCGAAGAGTTCGCCGCGCAGGTGGAGCATTATGTGAAGGTGGCTCAGGAGTTTGAGGCGGAATTTGTGCTGTTTCCAGAATTATTTACGACCCAGTTAATGTCAATAGGAGATGAAAACGGTAAGGCGCTGCCCATCGAGGCGTTGCCTTCGTATACAGATGCTTATCGAACGCTTTTTCAGGGGTTGGCGAAGCAAACAGGGATGCATATAATTGGTGGTACACATATTATTTCGGAGGCCGGAAAGCTGTATAATACAGCATTCTTGTTTTATCCCGATGGCCGAATTGGGGAGCAGAAGAAGCTGCATATCACCCCAACTGAAGTGAAGGAATGGAATATGGGAGCTGGGGATTCCTTGCAGGTTTTTGATACGGATAAAGGGCGCATTGCGATTCTGGTCTGTTATGATGTGGAATTTCCGGAAATCGTCCGGATGGCGAGAGCCCGCGGAGCGGATGTGCTGTTTGCCCCATCGTGCACGGATGACCGGCATGGATTCCATCGGGTACGTTATACGTGCCATGCTAGAACGATTGAAAATCAAATCTACGTGGTCACGACGGGGACTGTCGGAGCACTGCCAACGGTTGATTTCATGAGAGGGAATTTCGGACAGGCCGCGGTGTTAACGCCAAACGATGTACCTTTTCCACCAAAGGGAATTTTGGTAGAAGGCGAGATCAACGGTGACATGGTCGTCACGGCTGATTTGGATCTGGAGCTGCTGAACCTCGTTCGGGAAAAAGGCTCCGTCACCACGTGGCGTGATCGCAGAACAGATTTGTACACAGATTGGTCCTAATGAAGTGAGATCAAGGGGGCTTAAAGTGCACGATGGATTTAGAAGCTGCCAAGAAAATTACAGAGCCGGGGAAGTTGTACGCTAAAAAATTATACGTCTTCGACGGGGATCAACCGATCGAGGCTGTGATTCGCAATTATGGAAAAGTCGATTTTGACGCTCTCATTCGCATTCAGCAGGAAAGCTTTCCTCCGCCATTTCCATCCGAGCTTTGGTGGAATGAGGAGCAGCTCACGGAGCATATCACCCGATTTCCCGAAGGGGTGCTTTGTGTAGAGGTGGCCGGTCAGGTTGTTGGGTCCATAACAGGGCTTCGCGTAGAATATGAGGAGCAGTATGCAGCTGACCATAGTTGGTCATCTTTGACGGACGATGGGTACATCCGAACGCATCGTCCTGATGGCGACACCCTCTACATTGTGGATATATGTATTATGCCTGCTTACCGCAAATTTGGTCTCGGCAAATTGATGATGCAGTCTATGTACGAAGTGGTCGTGCATCTAGGTTTAAGAAGGCTGCTCGGAGGCGGGCGGATGCCAGGTTACCACAAGCATGCCGCCGCTATGAGTGCGGATGACTATGTGAGGGCTGTCATGGCAGGCACGTTAAAGGATCCGGTTATTACTTTTTTGCTGCGCTGCGGCCGGACGCCTGTGCAGGTTGTACCGAACTATTTGCAGGATGAGGAGTCGCTTAACCATGCGCTTTTGATGGAGTGGCGGAACCCATTTCGAATCTGATGAAGGAGTGAAGACTTATTATGGAGTATATACGGATTACAAGCATAGACAATCCCTTATTTAGGAGCATGCATGATCTAATGAAAGAGGTATTTCCGCCAGAAGAGGTGCTCGAATACGCGTTGTGGAAAGAACCGCTCGAGGACCCAGGTATCCGGGTATTCGTAGCCGTTCATGAAGGTAAAGTCGTTGGTACTACGGAGTACCGCTACTATGATGACTTCCAAGTGGCGATGACAGACTTCACCATTGTTGGTCAAGCTGGGCTTGGTATCGGTAGATTCCTGGCGCGGAAACGCTGGAGCGATTTAGAAGTTTTGGCAGCCGAATCTGGTAAGCCGATGCTGGGAATGTTCGCTGAGATTTATGATCCCTATCGAATCGAAGATCATGCTTTCGGCGGCGTGAAGCCGATGGATCCTTATGTACGGCGTGAGGTATTGTCGCATCTGGGCTATAAGCGGATCGACTTCCCATATGTCCATCCCTCTTGGGAGAACAATGGAGAAGCGGTTGAGGAACTCGACCTCTGTTTCTTGCCAACAAATGAGGATCAAGTAGAATTAGACGCAGGGATCGTTGTAAAGTTTTTGAAACGATATTATTCCGTTTTGGCGAATAAACCTAAGGCGTGGCATGACATGGTCGAGGAACTCGAGGGGAAAGTGACGTTGGCGCTGAAACCTCTTTAGAAAGGTATCGAAAGTGGATAGGAGACTCTAAAGGCTTCTATTTCCTCAGAATTAGGCAAAGGTTTATGGATTAGAGTCTTTAAAGGCTGTTATTGGGGAGATTTTTTTTGAAATGCATTCTTTTTAGCATAGATAGCAGTCCTTAGAGGCTTCTATTTTATTAAAATCTACTGAAAATGCAAAAATAGGAGTCTCTACAGACTCCTATTTTTATTGAGAAGCTTAAACCACGAACTGCTTCTCGTTTACTCCCTACCAACCAAAATCCAATGTCTTTCCAGTCTCGGCGAGTGTCTTGATATTGCTCAGAATCATCCACCAACTTGCTTTCGTAGTCTCGAAGCTTGGGTGGTTGGGTGTCCAATTATCATTGACTAAGGTTAGTTTTGTGCAGCTCCCAACGGTCTCAAGGGACAACGTCATTCTAGATTCAAAGTCTGCATGATTCGGGTTGTAAGATGGACCGGCATGTTCGGTACAACTTATGATCTTTTCCGGCTCGTAAGCTAAAATCTTACCGTATACATGAACGGTTTCCTCACCGTCATTACCAGGCCCCACGTAAGCATAATCGGATCCAATTTCAAAAGTAGACTGAAGCACACTGCCAAAGAGAATCTTACGCGTTCCCTCCGGAGTCACGAGAATATCCCACACTTCTTTCAGTCCTGCCCCAATGTAAAATTCGTATTTGAGTTCCATATACTTCCACTCCTTTGGTATGTGTTATGATGAAGTATAGATGATTGTACAGCCTTTGTATTGTAAAAACGCGACAAGGAGTGAGCAAAGTGATTCCCAAAGCCTCCAAGCCCAGCCTAGGCATTATGAATCTGCAGCAAGGCGAGCAGAAATTCCAGCTTTCGCGACTTACCCCCTCCGAAGATCTGGCCTATTTCATCCGACATTACTGGATAGTTAGGTGGGATTTAACCGACCAGGAGCCTTATTTGCAGCATGTTATCCCAAACCCATGTGTCAATCTTCTCGTTGAACCCGGTCGAACGGCTATCTATGGACCTGGGAAAGAGAAGTATGGGCATTATTTGCAAGGAAAAGGATGCGTGTTCGGCGTCAAATTTAAGCCCGGCGGATTTCACCCTTTTGTGAGGCAGCCGATTTCCGGTTTGCTGAACAATCCAATGAGTGTCCAGAGCGTTTTTGACATAGATCCACGTCGACTTGAAAATGACGTTTTTGCTCAAAAGGAAGAACATCTAATGGTTTCACATATTGAGCAGCTGATCCGTCCCAAGCTTCCTGAACAGGATGAACAGGTCGTTTTTATTAATAGGATTATCGATCATATCAATCAGAAGCCCGATCTCACCAAAGTAGATACTCTCTGCGATTACTTCAATGTGAATAAAAGAACGCTGCAGCGCATGTTCGACTACTACGTCGGAGTTAGCCCCAAGTGGGTGATCAAACTGGCCCGAATCCAGAATGCTGCTGAGACGACGGATCTAAGCCGGAGGCATAATTGGTCCAAGCTCTCCATGGATCTTGGTTATCATGACCAATCGCATTTCATCAAAGACTTCAAGTCCATTATCGGCCAGACGCCTGATGAATATGCTCGGCTGACACTTTGAAAAAAAGGACCGACACCTTGCAGTCGGCCCTTTACAGGGTTGAAACTTAATGTTGTACCTTACAGTTTAAATCGATGAGCCATAAACTGCATCTCTGAGGACATGATTTCCAATGATTCCGAAGCGGATGTCAGCTCCTCCATCGCCGCTAGCTGCTCTTCCGTTGACGAGGAAATCAGATGCGCCAAATCATTAGTCTGGTTCGCCATTCGTTCGATTTCCTGCAAGGAAGCGGCAATTTCCTGCGAGCTGGCAGACATCTCTTCGGCTGCTGCCGAAGCTTCCTGTACTTGATTCACAACACTCCGCGTTGCGTCGAGAATACGAACAAAAGCTTGACCCGTATGCTGGATCGCACTCACACCTGCAGAAACCTCATGCTCGCCTTTTTCCATCGCCTCACCAGCCTGCTTCATATCCAATTGGATGTCTTGGATCAGGTGGGCAATTTCAGCGGCAGATGCCGAAGAACGCTCAGCCAGCTTTTTCACCTCGCCAGCTACGACGGCAAATCCTTTACCTTCATCTCCAGCGCGCGCGGCTTCAATGGATGCGTTCAAAGCTAGCAAATTGGTTTGAGTGGAAATATCCGTGATCACCTGGACGATGTCCCCAATATGCTGAGAACGTTCCGTAAGTTTCTCAACAATCTTTGCGAGATCGCCCACTGTAAGACTTACAGCATTCATCTGCAAGGCTGTCTCGTTAATCAGGTGGTTACCTTGCTCCGCTTCCTTCAGCGTCATCTCAGATGCTTCGTAGGCGGCAGACGAGGTTGTCGCGATCCGCTGAATTCCAATAGCCATTTCTTCCATTGCTGTCGAGCTTTCATTGACACTGCGGGCCTGCGTTTCGTTGCTTATGACCATATCTTCAATAGAGGTCGAAATTTGATTACTCGCTGTTGTTGTTTCCCCAATGGACTGGTTTAGTTCATGAGAAGAGTCCGTTAACTTATCTGAATTAGCTAAGAGACCTGAAACAATTTGGCGCAAATGGTTGTGCATCAATTGAAAAGAACCCGCGAGTTCACCGATTTCGTCGTTATTGCTTACTTTTAACTGGGCTGAACGAAGATCTCCCATAGCAAACTGTTCCGCCTGAAGGGCAAGCTGTTTAATCGGTCTGGAAATATGGAAGGCAAATAACGTCATCACCACGCCGCCGATTACCCAGCAGCAAATCAACGTAATGAGGATCGTGTTCAAAATATGAACTTGTCCCGTATTGTAATCTTGCATATAGGAGCCTGCCGAAATAATCCAACCCCAATCCGAGTTCGTCGACTCAGCAAACGCAATTTTTTCTCCTTCTTTGGTAGAGTTGGGAAGCGGCCAATTATAGATTGTGAAATCTCCTCCGCTTTTTCCTTTTTGAATCATATCCTTGATGTAATAAAAGCCGTCTTTTGTCTGTTTATCTAAAATGTTTTGACCTTCCAAAGATGGATGTGCCAGCAAGTCTCCATTCTCATTCAAAATGAAGAAGTAACCGTTGGCACCGAGATTGATGTTGGCATTGATTGAACGCGTTCCATCCTTCTTTGCTCCAAGCAGTATTTCCTTCACTCTTTCCTGAGCGTCCTCTTTCGACATCGTTCCCTGTTTCGAAGCTTTTTCAAAAGCAGCCGTTAGCTCCAAAGCCATTTCGACCGAATTTTTCAAATTGCTTTGAATCAATTTATCGGTTTCTTGGGTTGAAACATTATAAGTAATGGCGCCTAACACTAATATGGGCGTTAACAGTAAAAGCAGAGAAACCAACATTAGTTTTTTGCGTATGGTTAATCGCCATATTTTTTTATTTTTCGACATTTATACCCCTCCTCAGATCCATGACTATAGACCTAATTGTAAGATAAGTGTGAATTTTTTGCCATCGGTTTCCTTGCCACTATGATGTCACTTCATGAACTTTTTGTGAAATTATTCCTTTTGTAAGTAAGAGAGGCCAAATATTTCTTCATTAGCCTACGGATTCTCTTCAGGTTGTAATCACTAAAGATTTTCTTGGACATCATGTAACCCCCTCCGCTGCTTACTCTAGTATTAAAAAAGGTACCCATAGATTGAACACTTTTTTCAAAGTGTCCAGTCTATGGGTACCAGTGTACTTGCTGCCAGTCCTTCTTTTTGCACCTTTTCTATGGACTAGCATCTCCATTGCGAATATCAGCAGGATCTTCTCCCCGGCCATCCTTGTACGATTATTTTTTGCGTGACCAGAAACGGTGTATTTTACGAACTGCGAATAGATAGACAATGAAAGGGATCGGCACTTGAATGATCCCCCAGATCCCCCAGAACCATGGGTATTTCGCGCTGCGTTTGCGTGCATCCATGAACAGCCATGTGCTTTGCGCGAGTAGAAGAAGGGGGATACCGATCCATGCCCAGAGGGGCAGTTGATCCCATTTGGGGTCATTCATAGCGATGTTCCTCCTGTTTGCGAACGAGTAGCCAGACCAAAGGCGCTACAACAGCGAGAACTTGAAAAGTGATGAAAACAACAGGCTGTGCATTCATCATTACATATAAGAGCGAGAGCAGCAGTAGGGCGGCTATCCACAATATGAGCAAGTCTCTCCAGAGTTTTGAACGCTGTTTATTTTGTGTTTCAACGATTTGCTGATCGAACCAAGAGGGGCTAGGTGTGAAAGCCGGAAAGAGCTCCTCGAGCCGTTGAAGCCCTTCTTGCAGCTGTTGTGCCGTCATCTCATCCGTACCCTCTAGCCCTCGATAGACATCAATGCCTTTATAGCTTTGGCCGTCATCCAGGTTCTTGCTCCCGTCGTTTTTCGAAACTTCTCTTTTCTTCGGATCTTCCGGTTCCATTTACTCCAGCTCCTTTCGCAATTGTTTGAGTGCATGATGCACTCTCGATTTGGCTGTGCCCTCTGCTATGGAGAGCATCTGCCCAATTTCCTCATACGTATAGCTATAGTAATGCTTGAGAATAACCGGGATACGGCTCTCCTGCGGCAGTTCTGCTAAGGCATTCAGCACATCGGGCCAAGCCTCGTGTTGATGTCCGGCCTGCCACTGCATCTGACGTAAGGATTGCTGCTGTTCTTGCTCCTGCCAATGCTTCTCTCGTTTGCGCCGTCTTCCTTGATCAATCATCAAATGAGTGGCGATGGTTATGAGCCAAGATGAGAATTTGGACTTCCCATTGTACAGCTTTATTTTTTCGATACATCGGATCATGGCTTCTTGTGTAATATCCTCAGCCATCGGTGGATTAAGCGTTATTTTCAGCAGATACTTGTAAACAAAAGCATAGTGCTGCTGCAGCAGCTGGGACAGAGCAGTTTTGTCTCCCTGTATGGCCTGACGAATTAATTCATGCTCTTCCAAGTGAATGAACATCCTCTCTGCCTGAATTCCTAGATAATACGAACAGCTCCAATAAATCGTTCAATGCGCACGAAAATTTATGTAAAATCATTTATTAGCTTACCACGCCATTGTTCAGACATGTATAATGACATCAGGTAAGAACATTAGAATGATGGAGGACAACATGTTGAAACAAGGCATATTACCAAGAGCAGGACTGTCACCGCTGGAGCTGGAGGGAGTTCGAAAGCTTTGGGAGGTTTGTAATAGCCATGACCATATCGAGATTAAACTGAATTGGAGCACACTATCGGATCGTCCGTCTGGCGTGACGAATGACTTTTTATTTTACCAAAATGACCGTCTTGTCGGCTTTTTGGCCATATATTGCTTTATGTCTACGGAAGTAGAGATTAGCGGGATGGTGCATCCAGAGGCGCGGCGCCAAGGTATTTTTGGCCAAATGGTTCAAACAGCGATAGCCGAGTGTCGGCGCAGGGAAGTACCGAAGCTGATTTTTATTAATGAGCGTGGGTCGGAGAGCGGCAAAGCTTTCCTTACGAATCTTGGCGCAGCATACAGTTTCTCTGAGTATGTCATGGAGCTTCAAGAACAAGCGGCAGAGACATCACAAGCTTTAGATTCAGAAAATAGTATTGCCATTCGGTTGGCGGACGCGCAGGATACGGAGCTGCTGGTTAAGCTCAATATGTCAGGGTTCGACATGTCGGAGAGTGACACGAGAGAGTATGTCACTCAGACTATTACCGGTGATAAAGAGCGGACGTGGATTGTGGAGCTTGGTGAGCAGAGAGAGCCTATTGGGAAGATTGGAGCCATGGTCGAAGCGGAAGAGAGTGGATTCATCTATGGCTTTTGTGTCATGCCGGCGTATCGGGGCAAAGGCTATGGGCGGCGTATTTTGAGCCAAACAATAACAGAATTAAAACAGCTGGATCATGCTAGCTTCATTAAGCTAGAAGTATCTGTTGAAAACGAGAAGGCGCTAGGTTTGTACGAATCATGTGGCTTTAGAACGAAAAATGCGAATGACTATTACGTGCTTTTACTCAGTTAAAAAGGGATGAAAAAGGATAGAGCAGCAGCCATGGCCGCGTTCTATCCTTTTTTTGTGCAATAACATAAAGCCGGTAAACAAGCTGTAAAGATGTTTTTCATCGTTACAGTCGCGAGGGGATGTGGAAACTCGTCTGTAACGATATATTTCATCTTTACAGACGAGAAGGTGGCTGATTGTTTCTAAACGTAGGCTTTAGAAAAGAACCCTCCCATCGGCCAGGTTTTATTTGCGTAACCCTTGTCTGTGAGTGGGGAGCTTGTTATTCATTCTCGGCGAAATCCTGAGACACAGCCGACTGATCATAATGATCTCTTGCCTGTTCTACATCGGAATAATGATCGACCGTCCATTTTTTTAACTCCTGCATCGGTTTTAACAAACTTTCACCGAGCGGCGTTAGTGAATAGTCAACACGAGGCGGAATGGTTGGCGTCAGATGGCGCATGACAAGTCCATCCCTTTCCAGTTGACGCAAGGTTTGGGTTAGCATTTTTTTGGAAATGCCTTCAATACGCCTTCCCATCTCTCCGTATCGTGCGCTGCCATTCTCCAAGGCATAGAAGACAAGTACCGTCCATTTGCTCGAAATGATCTCAAGCATCCTGCTGTAGCCGCAAACTTTCAAGGATATGTCAGGATGGTTTCGTTTGTCGGTGAAGAACATCATTTACCTCCTAATGCACCTTTTGGTGCCCAGTGAACAAATAAGTGCCTACTTACTCAATTTTATTTGATGGGCTAATATATGTCTATATTGATTTGTGAAGGAGAGATACCCTATGAAAGTTATTCAAATCCAAGGTGGTTATGGTCTTACACATGTCAAGCAGGCAGAACGCCAAATACCGGTTCCTGGGCCAAATGAGGTGCTTATTAAGGTTCGTGCGGTTTCCCTGAACTCCCGTGATCTGGGTGTTATTGGTGGTTTCTATCAACCCGATCTGTCGAACCCGTTGGTACTGACTTCAGATGCTGTTGGCGAGGTTGTTGCTCTTGGTGCGCAGGCATCCAGATTCAGTATTGGCCAACGGGTCAGCGGCATTTTTACGCAAAGTTGGATTTCTGGTGAAGCGACCCAGGCCAACTGGAGTAGCACGCTTGGCAGTCCGCTGGACGGGATGCTTGCTGAATACGTGGTATTGCCTGAGCAAGGACTTGTGCATGTACCGGATTACCTGACAGATGAGGAGGCGGCGACACTTCCATGTGCTGGAGTGACGGCTTGGCATGCGATTATCGAAGAAGGGAATGTCAAAGCCGGTGATACGGTGGTGGTGCAGGGGACAGGAGGCGTTTCTTTGTTTGCACTGCAATTCGCCAAGCTTCAAGGAGCGTCCGTTATCGTGACGTCAAGCAGCGATGAGAAGCTAGAGAAAGCCCGTCAGTTGGGTGCGGATTTTGGGATTAACTACAGGGTTCAACCTGAATGGGAGGAAGAGGTACTGAAGCTTACTGAAGGTCGAGGTGCAGACCATATTATCGATGTGGGCGGAGCGGCTACCCTTAATCAATCTATTGCAGCACTTCGTGTTGGAGGCCGAATCAGCATCGTTGGACTTCTCTCCGGCGGCTCGGTTGAAGGTTTCCACGTGGTGCCCGCGATTTTGCGCAGGGCGCGGCTTCAGGCTATTAATGTGGGGAGCAGAGAGATGTTTGAATCCATGAACCGTGCCATTAAGAATCATAAACTTCGTCCTGCGATTGATCGCGTTTTCCCATTTGAACAGGCTATTGACGCTTTCAAATATTTCGAAAATGGTTCTTACTTCGGAAAGATCTGCATTACGCTTTGACTCAACATAAGAAATGGCATCATATCATTTTTAAAATATGCTTTGGTTTGGGGTAAGCGGTGCTTACCCCTGATAATCTAGGAATTAATGAAAAATAAGTTCGGATGAACCGCTGATGATCGTGCCTGTATTCTGACCTTCACAAATTTCTTTCATGGAGCCAGGCTTATCGAAGTTGAAAACATGCATAGGGATTTGATAATCTCGCGCCAGAATGAAAGCAGACTGATCCATGACTTTGAGATCATTTTGGATAACATCGTTATAGTGGAGTGATTTGTACTGAAGAGCTTCCTTATGGTGCTTCGGATCTTTATCGAAAACACCGTCAACCCCCTGCTTCGCGACGAGAATCGCTTCACAGTTGACTTCAATGGCTCTTTGGACCGATGGATAATCGGTGGTGACGAAAGGCTGCCCATTACCGCCAGCGAAAATAACGATGTACCCTTTTTCCAAGTGATGAATGGCTCTCAGTCGGATGAAAGGCTCTGCCACCGAAGCGACCGGAATTGCAGTCATGACACGTACTTCAGCTTCGCTCTTTGCTTTAAGAACACCGCGCAGCATCAAGCTGTTGATGACGGTAGCAAGTGTGCCGATATTATCAGCCTCTGCCTTCTCGATTCCCCAGCTCTCGCCCATATTTCCGCGAAAAATATTGCCTCCGCCGATCACGATGCATACTTCGACACCTAGATTGACAACGGTCATAATCTCATTGGCAATGTGATCAAGCTGCGTAGGATCAAAGCCAAACTCACTATCTCCAGCTACTGCCCCGCCACTAAGTTTAATTAAGACCCTTTTGTACCGCATATCCATCTCTCCTTCCAGATGAGAAAATTTGTACCCATAAAAAAACACTAAAGCAATGAATGCTTTAGTGTTCCATGAACGAGAAATAGGAAAAGACCACGTTGCTAATATCAACAGGACCCTTCATACGCCTCACACCTTCCGTCTATGATTAAAAGTTATTGTACACGAATTAAGAGGAGGAATGCAATTTCTGCGGCACACGCATATGAACGAACAGACCAATTATGACTAGGATCAAGAGAGAGCCTAAGGCTACGCGGCTAGCCAAGTTGCCAGATGACGCTAGCGCCCAGGTAATTGTACCATAGAGAGCAGGCCCAACGATCGAGGACACTTTACCTGAGAAGGCGAACAATCCGAAGAATTGACCGCGTTTCTCTTCCGGCGTTAGCTCCACAATCAGTGTGCGGGATGTGACCCACATGGCGCCCATAGATACCCCATACAAGCTGCCGGCAACCCAGAATATGCTCTGACTTGTTGCAAATGCCGCTAAGGAAATCGCAATAATTAGGATGAAGGCGACGATGGTCACCGCTCTCTTGGGACCGATATTTCTGGCCACATAGCCGAAAAGGAACGAACCGATGATACTTGATACCGTTGAAACGAGGTAAAGAAGAATGAATTGCCCCGTGGTGAAGCCCATAACGGTATTCGCGTAAATGGCCATCACGGCAATTGCCGTGGCAATCGCATCGTTAAAGAAGAAGTAGGCGATCATGAACAAGAAGGCAGCTCGGTACTTTCTTGCTTCTTTGAACGTATCCCAGATCTCACGGTAACCGCTGAGGAGCGACTTTTTCCCGCTGACGGGCTTCTGAGGCTTCTCTTTGTATAAAAACATGATCGGCAAAGAGAAGATCAGAAACATAAGCGCACTAGGGATGAACGTATTTTCAAAATGATTGCCGTTGATCAATGGAAACACGACAAGTCCAACTAATGTACCGACATAACCAACCGCTACGCCAACTCCGGAAATGATGGGGATTTCACGTGCATTACCCAGATCCGAAATCATTGAATCGTAGAAGATTAAGCTTGAATTGTAAAAGAATTTGGCGACCATGAAAAAGAAAATCACGCCTAGTATGGAGGTGTTGAGTCCCATCCACTGCTGGTCTGTGTGCCAAAGGGCCGAAGCACCCATGAGCAGAGTTGCTGCGATAGCAATAAGCGTAAAGGGGACGAGGTAAGCCTTCTTCTTACCTGTCCGGTCAATCCAAACCCCGAATAAGGGAGACAACAACACGAGGAAAAAGCTGGATATCGCATTGGAGTAAGTAATGAAAGTACTGGCGATCTGATTTAATTCTTCGCTCTTGCCTAACGTTTCTTTTAAATAAAATGGATAAAACACAGTCACGATATTGGAGGAAAAAATCGTATTCGCGAAATCATACATCGCCCAAGCGAATATTGGTAAGGAGAAGAACAGGGTCCAGACTTTACGTGCTTGCACCTTGTTGGAAGCGGATTCAAGCTTTGCCACTAGGGTCACACCTTTCCTTCTCATCAATTGGTATTTCTCTAGTATATTGGCTATAAGGCCGAGAAATCCCTCTGTCTTTACAATAAAAAAACTCTCCCTCTTATTAATTTGGAAGGAGAGAGAGTATGCCGCTATGGTTGCATGGATTGTCTAACCGAAGGATCTCTTTGATGCGTTATGCATCCGATTGCGGCTTTTTGATTTCGACCTCGATCATATCCATGCTCTCTTTCATTTCAAGCACATCGATGCCGTTACGCTGTAAGGTGGTCGAAAGCTTCTCTTTATTTTGGGCGGGGAAAACGTACGCATTACTTTGCTTATTATCGAGGAGACGTTTCGCCACCTGGACGAGACGTTCCATTGTGAACGGCTTTTTGAGATATTTCTCAATCTCTTTCTCGTGATAATCATGAGGTGGATCGAGCGCTGTTGAAACGATAACAGGGGTCTGATAGTGCACCGGATGACGGTATAAATCAGCGATGAAATCCCAACCTGTCTTGGCGCCTTCTAGATGAATATCGACGATGAAAAGAATCGGTCCCTCGCCTTTACAGCGATTAAGCGCGATAATGCCCTCCTCGGCAGAACGAAGCTGCATGGAGGGGAGCCCCAACTTGTTCAGCGCAACTTGAATTAATTTGGCCAGATTATCGTCATCTTCGAAAATAACAATTTGACCATCCATATTTGAAATCTCATATAGATCGAACTCAATTCGGAATGTCGTGCCTTGTCCCATTTCGGATGTATAGGAGATATGTCCGTTGTGCCCTTCTACAATCTCTTTGACAATAGCGAGACCTAAGCCGGTACCGCCAATCTGACGTCGGTCGGAGTTATCGACACGAAAGAACTTGGAGAACATTTGGTCACGGGCTTCCTCTGGGATGCCGAGTCCGTAATCTTGAATCGCTATGGTGATTTTACCTTGGTCAACAGTTAGGTGAATATCAATGTGATCTGCTCCTGGCGAGTACTTAATCGCATTGCTGATCAAGTTGTCGAATACTTGACGAATACGGTCAGCATCGGCTCTCACATATAGTTCCGTTTCTTGCTGATGAATGTGAATACGATGACTATGCTTATCCTGCCACTGTTCGGTGATCTCTTGCAAAGTAGGCAGCAGATTGACTGGAGAGAAATGATACAGTTGTCGACCTGACTCCATCCGCTGCAAATCAAGGAAATCGTTGATTAAATTCGATAAGCGATGTGCTTCTTTATAAATGGTCTCCATATATTTCTTTTGTTTCTCTTGTGAAAGATCCCGATGCAGCAAGATCTCGATAAAACCAAGCACACTGGCAAGGGGAGTTCGCAGCTCATGAGATACAATGCTAATGAATTCATTCTTCATTTCGTCAATTCGCTCTTCTTCGGTGCGATCACGGAATACGAATAAGTAGCCTTGCTGTTCAGTATCTTCGCTGACTACTGTCGCATATAGCTCTGCGTGTTGGATTTGATCCTCAAACTCGAAACTAAAACGTTGAGTGAGATTAGACAGTGAGCCATCGATCAGCGCTTCAATGGATGATGCTACGCCTATAAAACTCGGAGAATCGGCAGCTATTTCGTGACTGCTATCAACCAGGTTCTCACCTATGCGTTCGTTTAAACTGAAATACCGGTTCATTCGATGATTGGAGAAAAGAATGGTACCTTGCGAATCACACATCATCATGCCCTCGTGTGCGGATTCCAAAATATTTTGAATCAGATCGCGCTGCCCTTCGATGAGCTGCTTTTCTGTTATCAATTGATCATTCAACTCTGCTAAGCTGGCCGCTTGCCTCAGCCTCTCGTCGTTCATCACCTGCGCGTAGAAGGCGAGTCCGAACTGACGAACTAAACCTTTGGTCAATCGTTGGTTACTTTCTTGAAAGAGGGAGCTTTGATAGCTTGTTAGCAGTAAGAAGCCAATGACCTTCTGTTTATCGTCCAAGAGAGGGACATATTGATCGACAGCTTGTGTCATTCCCCCATGGACACCTTGTTCATGACCGAATACATCTCGTGTATGCACAATAGGTGTCCCTTCATCGAAAACACGCCTAGCTGGTCCAAAAAGCTCTCTCTGACTCCAATTAATATGATCTTTCGGATAACCAATGGAATGAATGACTTCATAAGAAGTAGAGTCCTCAGCGTGACGTTCCATGACGACCAGAGCCGCATCCTGCGATAACGAATTGAGCAGAGCTGGCAGCGTATGTTTCAAGAAATCTTTCAACTTCACATAGCCTGTAAGCTTCTCCTGATAGGACGAGATAAGTTCCAAATCCCTTTCTCGTTCGGACAGCTTCGCGAGTGTGATCTGCTGCTCCTCCTGCTGGGCCATAATCTCCTCATTCTGCGTCTCTAAGCTTTCAGCCATATAGCGATACGTTTCCTCGCTTCTACGAATCTCTTCTTCGGCATGATAGGCTCGATAGGAAATGAAAATGGACATTCCACCTGCAATTAAGGCAATAATACTGCCGACCATTGTAATCGTACGGGAGGTTTTACCTGCATTAAGGGACGCTGTATAGGCATCTGACGTGATTTGCTCTATGGTCTTCTCGATGCTTACATGAACAACTCGGTAGCGATCCATCATCGTTTTGCCTGACGCAGTGCGAGCTTTCGATTCATCTGTTTTTCCAGCACGAACCAACTCCAATTGTGTGTCAAAGAACTTCTGTAAATTATTAATAGCTGGTATGGCTTGCGTGTCCATAATAAGCTGCAAAGTGGGATACTTTTTATCGTATTGGCTGATCATGTTCAGATCAAGTTCCAGCTGCTTTTTACCAGTCGTATAGGGCTCCAGGTATTGCTCATTCCCTGATAATTCAAAACCGCGGATACCCGTTTCTTGGTTAATTAAATCTTTAAGCAGGCTGTTCGTTGTGTTGGAAATCGGAATGGAATCGTGCACGATCGCATTGCTTTCATTTTCCATATTACGAGAGGCGATAAAGTTGGATACACTCACAAACACTAGTAAAACAACGATTAAAATAACGTATAGCATGGAGATCCGAGATCTCGTGAATGACTTCATAGCAATCGGTCACCTAGATTCTAATAGGATGAAAGGATGTACTAAAAATTCGACATGTGTCTACAAACTCCTTTTAAAAACGATCATGTTATGTTTTCTTCCATCAATGCATTGCAAGATAGAGAAATGTCGTTTAAAATATGATTCATTACACGATTGATGTTAAGTTTTAGGATCATCGAAGTTTGCTTGAGGAGGACGCACAGTGCAGGTAAAAGACAGCAGGATTCCGCCACTACACGAAGTACGTCCATTCTTCCAACCGATACTTTCACTTCAGAGCCAAGAAATCATCGGCTACGAAACACTGGGAAGACGAATTCGGGAGAGTAGTGTCGAAAGTTTGGGGCCTTTTTTCAAAAATCCTGACATTCCCGAAGACATGCAGCTTCATATTGATCGGCATTTGAGGGAGCGGGCGATTGAACAGCTAGCTTCGGCTCAAGATGAGAGTTCCTTATTCATCAACTTAAAACCTTCATGGATCTATCAAACCTATAAGCGCACAGGTGTGCTACCGACTATCGAGCTATTAAGGAAATATCAAATAGATCCAGCTCGTATCGTGATCGAAATAACCGAAGAGGAATTTACAGGGAAGCTTCATGAGCTGACACAAATTGTAGAATTATATCGAGAATTCGGTTGCACGATTGCTATTGACGATGTGGGCAGCGGGTTTAGCAATTTCGACCGAATTGCCAGTCTACAACCGAAGATATTGAAGATCGATCTTAATATTTTGAAAAAAAGCGCCGTCCACGCCGGCTACAAGGCGCTGATGCAATCCTTTTCCATTCTAGCGGCTCAAATGGGGGCTTCCCTGCTTGTTGAAGGGGTGGAGACGAAGCAAGAATTGCGCAGTGCTCTTCAGATCGGAGCAAGGTATGTACAGGGCTATCTCTTCTCCAAAGCTGAACCGCAGTTGCAGCGCCGGGATGCCTTCGAGTCTATGCTGAAAGAGGAAATGAAACTCTTTGGTCAAGAAGAACTTGGGCGCTATAGCCGCCTTTTGATTATTCATCAAAGTCTAGATTTGCTTATCAATTCTTCTGACTGTATATCAACAGCTGAAGATGCAGATCGTGTCATCGAAAATATCATTAGCAACGTGTCGGAAAATTGTATACGTTTATACATATGTAGGGAGGACGGCTACCAAATCTCGTCCAACTACAGCCGCAAAGACGAAACATGGAATAAAGATGAGAGTTATCGCGGGGCAAATTGGACATGGAGACCCTATTTCATCTCCAACATCATGATGATGAACCTGCAAAAACAAGGGATCCTATCGCAAGCATACACAGATTTGGACACCTCGTATGAGATTCAGACTTATTCCTGTGCATTGGGAGAGGGCTTTTATTTGTTTGGGGATTTGATGATTTGAAACATCAAACTCAACCCGACTCCCGACCCCAGACTCGAGCCCCAGCCCCAGCCCCAGCCCCAACCCCAACCCCAACCCCAACCCCAACCCCAACCCCAACCCCAACCCCAACCCCAACCCAAAGGAACTAGCAACTCTAAGTAATCTAAAAACTTCGCAAACGAGCTAATATTGGCTGATTTGGCGGCAACAGGATTCGATTAGAAACAACTACATGCAAAAAGTGCATCAAATGATGGGAGAATTTTCATTTCTGGGTGAGATGATGCATTTTGTGCATCAAATATCCGCGTTTTGACTCGAAATGGGCAGTATGTGTCGAATTTGCTGTAGTTTTTGCAGCAATACCTCTTGGAAATGTGGTTACTTGCTGAAAGAGATGCACGATTTGCATCAAAATGGGTGAAGTAGCTTTGATAATTGGAGGTTAAATCCATTCATTCGAGTGTAATTTAGGCAAAAAAAATCCTGCACAAAAACTATGCAGGATTCTGTCAAACGATTATGATGCGTCGTAGCGTGCCTAACCTGAACTCCGGTCCAAGCCCGGTCCCGAACCCCAGACTCTTAAGCCTCGACCCACTCGCGGCGCAGCGAGAACAAATCGCGAAGCTCGTCGGTCGACAGCTCGGTGATCCAGTTCTCGCCGGAGCCGACGATTTGCTGGCTGAGGCCCAGCTTGCGCTCGATCATCTCATCGATGCGCTCCTCAAGCGTACCCAGCGTCACGAACTTGTGCACCTGCACATGTCGCGTCTGGCCGATACGGAAGGCGCGGTCCGTCGCTTGATTCTCGACGGCGGGGTTCCACCAGCGATCGTAGTGGAACACATGATTCGCTGCCGTCAGGTTGAGCCCGATGCCGCCGGCTTTCAGCGAAAGAATGAACACATTCCGCTGCTCGTCGACCGGCTGGCTGACGTCTTGGAAGTGCGCGATCATCTCATCGCGCCCGTTCTTCGGTGTTCCGCCGTGCAGGAACAGCACTTTTTCGCCAAGCTCTTGCTGCAGCACATGCTGGAGCAAGTTGCCCGTCTCCACAAACTGCGTAAAAATCAAGCATTTGTCGCCCTCTTGGCGCAGCTCCTGCACCATCTCGAGCAGGCGCTCCAGCTTGTTGGAGCGTCCGCTCCATGGCGCGTGGATGCCCTCTTTGAGCAGCAAAGCAGGGTGATTACACACCTGCTTCAACTTCGTCAGAGCGGCGAGAATGAGACCTCGTCGCTCCATGGCGGAGAGCTTATCCAGACGATCGAACATGTCTTGGATGTAGTTCTCATACAGCGAGCCCTGCTCGGCGGTAAGCGAAATGAACGTCTTCGACTCATTCTTCTCCGGCAGATCCAGCTGAATCGCGGGATCTTTCTTCTCGCGGCGCAGCAGGAAAGGGCGGATTAGCTTCTGTACCTTGCCGATCGTCTCACTATCGCGCGTCTTCTCGATCGCATTCACATAGCGGTGCGTGAATTCGCGAACCGTGCCCAGATAGCCCGGGTTCGCAAAATCAAAGATCGACCAGAGCTCTGTGAGCCGATTCTCGATCGGTGTTCCCGTTAACGCAATGCGATGGTAACCATCAAGTCGGCGAATAGCCGAAGCTTGCTTCGTATAAGCATTTTTTATATTTTGGGCTTCGTCCAAACAGATGGAGTTCCAGGCAATTGAGCCTAGCTCAACTTCATCCAGATGGGAAAGCGTATAGGATGTCAAAACCAAATCGACCTTGCCAACGACCTGTTCATTAAAAGCAGGTCCCTTTAATCGTTGAGGGCCATAGTGAAGATGAACCTTCAGCGACGGCGCAAAACGCTTAAGCTCCATCTGCCAGTTCCCAAGCACGGACGTCGGACATACCAAAAGGGAAGGTGTGTCAGGCTTCTCGTTCTCTTTCACCGTGAGTAAATACGTAATCCACTGGATCGTCTTCCCGAGACCCATGTCATCGGCCAAACAGCCGCCTAGGCCGAAACGGCGCAGGAACAACAGCCATGAGATACCGTCCACTTGATAGTGGCGCAGCGACCCTTGAAAGCTAGGCGGTGGCTGTATCGTCGGAATCGACGCTACTTGCGTAAGCTGATCGACCATGTGGCGCAGCTGTTCGTTCAGCTCTACCTCCATCTCGATGTAGCGCATCGCTTCGGGGTCATCCTCAGCCGGCAGCAGCCCGCCGGCATCGCCTGCGAAGTGCAGTTCAAGCACATCGCGGAAGGAGAGGCCCTGCTTCTTCTGCACCTGCTTCATTATCTGCTCGACCTGTGCCATGAACAGCGGGTCGAGCTGAATCCAGTTGCCGCGAATCTGGATCAGCTTGCGCTTCTCCTCCAGAAGCTGCCGAAATTCCTCTTCCGTCAGCTCCAAATCCCCTACAGCCAGCTTCCAGTCGAACTGCATAAGCTGGGTCAGCCCGAACATCGTCTCCCGTCCAGAACCGACGGAAGACTTGATCTTCGCGCGCAGCTTCGGCTTCATCTTGCGGATGCGCTCCCACCAGGCCGGCAGGAACACGCTCGTTCCGGCCTCAACCAGACGCACGCTTCCCTCTGCGAGGAAGCGCCAAGCCTCTTCCTCCGTCAACGTCTGACGGAGCCCGGCACCCTCACCCGCATCCAGCCACGGCAGGATGCGTACCCACTTGGCCGCGTCACGTTCTACGCGGCTGAGCTCCGGCAGCCACGCCTCCGGCAGCGGCTGCTCACCCACGACCGGCTCGCCGCTGGGCGTCACCGTGCGCAGCACCTCCGGCGCAAGCCGGTCCTGCAGTAGCACGCGCAGCTGCCAGCCGGTGCTGTGCGCCAGGTCCGGCTCCACGAGCTGCAGACAGGTACGCATCGGCGACCGGTCTTGGCGCCAACCAATGGCGACGAGCCAATCCTCCTCGTCGAGCCATAGATCAGCGCCGATCTCTCCGCGGCGCATCAAAGGATGCGCGGCTTCGAGCTTGCGCAGATTGTCTTTCATGAGGCCGTCGGCGTCCACCCACTCGGGAATCAGCGCATGAATCCAGCGCGATACGGCTGGTGATTCTAGGGTCTGCAGTTCCTCAGGCAGCTGGAGCTTCCAGCCGATCTCGCCGGCTTTCCACTTTTCATAGTCCGGCATGAAACTACCGGAAGCCAACGCCTCTCGAACAGCCGGAGCGAGACGCATCAAATCCGCACAGTCCTTATGCCAGCTAAGCTGTAGATGCTGCACAGGCTGCGGATCGCTGAAATAATCGAGCGCATCGAGCGGTTGCAGCTCGATGCCTTCCCGATTTTGCCACTCGCTGGGCTCCATGAACGTGCCGAAAAAAGAGGCGCGATGCCAGGCAAACAGCATATTTTTCAAATCAAGAGCATCCCAAATGCCGCCGTTCTCGCGGGTACCCCATAGAAACAAAGAACCATTAGGTATGGAGCTAACGTGAACTGTCAGCGCGCTGGTTTCGATCATCGAATCCATTTTCCTTTCTTGAGCTCTTCTTGGAAAGCACGCAAGCGTGAGAACTTATCCGCTAATCGATATACGTAGTGCTCCCAGCGGTCGTCCTGGCCTAATTGTTTATATATGCCGTGCAGTTTCTTTAGCAGTCGAACAGCCGTCTTATAGGAAGCTCTATTTTTCTCCAGAACAGCCCGTTCGGCCGCTTGGTGATAGAGGGGGAGGAGTAAAGCCGAATCATGCTCTTCAATCGCTTTAAGCTCCATGCCATATAAGCTCAGCGGTGATATACGGTTAGCTAATTGCAAGTCTACCCACTGCCGATACCGTTTCGTTTGCAATAAATATGCTGTGTAATAATAATAGGAACGAGGCAGCAGGGACTCCATCACCTGTACCCATTCACTATCGGATTCTAGATGCTTGGTCGTATCAAGCCAGTATTGGCAAAAGGTCCGGAAATCATCGTGATTTGCATTCGCAATCGACGTGAACAGCCAGCGAAGCCAAACAAGCATGTTGTTCCACTGCTTATCGTTGTAATAATAATTCAGGTAAAGGAAGTAATCCTTCGCATTGGGATGAGTGAGCTGCCCAAGACGTTCGAAAGCCCGATCCGTGTCCCCCTGCATAATATCAAAATGCGCTCTTGCCGCCAGAAGTGTATCCTTCTTCCGAGCTAAGAGGTCCTTCTTCGTGAGAAGGGCGTCGAGACGCTGAATTTCCTCTTTCTGTGCCGCAGAATGATTCGTCAGTTTCCACCAAATGAAGCGATACACAAACAGCCAATCAATCGGACTATCCTTGCCCTGCAGGGCGAACTCTCCGAGCATTTTCATGGTGGATAGCCAGTGTTTGGGTTCCGCCTCGAAAGAGGTATTCACATTTGTGCGTTCCACGAATTCAACCAGCTTATCCTCACAATTTTTTGCGGCAATTTTACAGCCGTTCTCGTGATAATAAGAGAGGTAGGAGCTTTTTGTATCTTGATAAAATTGTTCGATCTTCCGCATCATGAACAGCACGATATGGAACATGTAAAGCTCGCGGGTTGAACTTCTCCAATCCGCCGCATAGCCGGGCAAGGACTCCAGTGCTGAGTCGTAGAAAGTTTCAATCGAGTGCTGATGAGAAATGGAGAATCCATGGAATTTCCCTTCAAAAAAGCGATGCCAATCTACGGGCATAGCCTCTTCAAGAGGTACGTTGGCCTGTGCAGCCGCAGCAGCTTTGCGTTCCTGTATCAAAGTTGCCCCGCGTGCGGGCTTTTTCCGTGTGTGTATTTGTTGTTTTAACTGTTGAAGCAGCAGTTCCGGACGTCCATAAGGTGCATACAAGCTGAAGAAAGTGGCACCGATATGTTTGCAAAAGCCTTCATAGGAGCAGCTGCACTCACTAGCGGCGAAATTTTCTAAATTAAGCATGGTGCTCAGTATTTTTTTGCCTGCGACGGTCGCCTGAACGTTCATGCCTTTCAGATCGACTTCGGTCACACGACCTTTATGGTAATACTCCCAGCCCTGCTCCAGAACGACGGCGTCGAAATGAAGCGGGATTTGCTTGATTAGGTAGTTCATTCGATTTTTGGGAATCTGCAGTTTCAGCATGTGTGCTTTCCTACCCTCCGAGCGGTACATTCCTTCTTCCATAGTAACAGATTTTTCCCGAAATTGCCCATTTCCACAGTTTATGCCAAAGGGGTTTTTTTTACACATCAGAAAATAAGTTCTCATCGAGTTAATAGGTGTTAACCCTGCATTCCTGCCTATAATATGATAAAGTGAAGCTATACGAAATGCTTTTGAAGGGAGACTGCGCAGGTGGGTATTAAATTTGGCAGAGAATATAAGGATATCGTCACTGATTTCGTGCGTGGCATTGAGATGGTTGATGGGTTTTATGAACTGTTGGAAATGAATGCGGACGACTGGCAGGAGCTTGAAAAGGACGAACAAGAAGAATGCCTGCGAACGCTGGCTGACGATATTTTTTACGGATTAGGAAACGCACCTGTGATGCACGTAGGAGCGGGATCCGTCCGCCATGATCCGAATAATCACGTGCTGAAGGTTCATGACGGGGAGAAGTTGGTTTCCGTCATCTATTTGGTATAAATAAGGCAGAAGTGTGATATAGAAAGGTGTATGGAAGCTATGCTGGATGGAGCAAGGAAGGTTTTACAACAAGTTTATGGATACCCGGAATTTCGCGAGGGTCAGAAGAATATCATTACGAATCTGCTTGAAGGTCGAGATACGTTAGGCATTATGCCGACGGGCGGAGGTAAATCGATCTGTTATCAAGTTCCAGCCATGCTCATGGAGGGTGTGACGCTGGTTATTTCCCCGCTAATCTCCTTGATGAAGGATCAAGTGGATGCGTTAAGTGTGCTAGGTGTTCCGGCAACTTTCATTAACAGTACGCTGGAGGCAAAAGAAGTAGAACAGCGGATGCAAGGCGCCATGCAGGGCAAATATAAACTGCTGTATATCGCGCCAGAGCGGCTGGAGTCGGAACGATTTCGTGCTCGAATGTCTGCGCTGAATCTTCCGCTTGTAGCTATTGATGAAGCGCACTGCGTGTCGCAATGGGGGCATGATTTTCGCCCGAGCTATGTGTCGATTGCTCCATTCATTCGTGAGCTGCCTAATCGCCCGATTGTAGCAGCCTTCACAGCTACGGCCACTGCCGAGGTAACAGCCGATATTGCGAGACTGCTTGATTTGGATCAAGCGGGCATATTCGTCAATGGTTTTTCACGGGATAATCTGGAATTGACGATTCTGCGAGGTGAGAATAAGCGGGATTACATTCAGAATTATGTGAAAGAGCATACGCATCAGCCTGGTATTATTTATGCCGCTACGCGTAAGGATGTTGAAGAACTATATGAAACCTTACGAAAAAAAGGCTTCGCCGCAGGGAAGTACCACGCAGGTCTAACCGATGAAGAACGCTCCTACATGCAGGAGGCGTTTCTATACGATGATATTCGCGTGATGATCGCGACGAACGCTTTTGGGATGGGCATCGATAAGTCCAACGTCCGTTATGTCATTCACTACAATATGCCGAAAAATATGGAGGCTTACTATCAAGAGGCCGGACGTGCGGGTCGAGATGGAGAGCCGAGTGAGTGCATTCTGCTGTTTAGCGCGCAGGATATTATGACGCAGAAGTTTTTGATCGAGCAGAATCAGCTCTCGCCGGAGCGTAAAGCGAACGAGTACAAGAAGCTGCAGACCATGATCGACTTTTGCTATTCGCCACGATGCTTGCGCAACGTCATTCTGCACTATTTTGATGAAACCAATATTAAAGATACTTGCGGCAATTGCAGCTCGTGCAAAGATGATCGCGATACGGTGGATATCACCGTCGAAGCGCAGAAGATTTTCTCCTGCATTCGAAGGATGGGAGAACGTTTCGGCATCTCGATGGTCGCCTCCGTGCTCAAAGGATCGAAGGCAAAGAAGATTGTCGACTATCGCTTCGATCGTCTGCCTACCCATGGCATAATGCGAGATCTGCCGGAGAAGGAGATTTCTGATCTGATCAACGTGCTGACTTCAGAAGGGTATTTGCAGCTATCGGATGGTCAATATCCGGTTGTGAAGCTGATGCAGCCCGCAGCAGAAGTGCTTCAAGGAAAACTGCAGGTGAACCAAAAGGTTCGCAAGCAGCAGGTTAAGGCTGCCGCAATTGATAACACCTTGTTCGAGCAGCTTCGCCTACTTCGTCGGGAAATAGCCGCACGTGAGAAGGTGCCGCCATATATTATTTTCTCGGATAGCACGCTGCGTGAAATGAGTGAGATTTGTCCGACATCGGAATCTGCCATGCTGCGTATCAAAGGTGTCGGCGAAGTGAAATACCGAAACTACGGGAAGCCGTTCCTGGACCTCCTTCGCACGTATGCAGGAGAGGGCGAATTGGGTGCGGTCGCCTATGATTTTGATTAAAATCAGAGGAGTGGTGATAGGTGAAGCTTGGGAACACTGACATTGATCAGAAGCTTGCGGAGGTGACTGGCTGGACAACAGACGATCACAAATGGATTGTGCGTAAATATCGATTTACGGCATTTATGCAGGGCATAAACTTCGTGAATGAAGTCGCCAGGATAGCAGAAGACGTTAACCATCACCCCATGATCGCGATCGATTATAAGATGGTCACGCTGCGACTTACGTCCTGGCATGCAGGAGGCTTAACCAATTTGGATTTCGAATCCGCAGCTAAATTTGATCAGGCTTTTGCTGACATTACTACTGGCAGTGAATTACCTGATTAAGCTCGGTCCGTTATATACCATGCAGTGAAAGGCAGCCATCCCCGTGGGAGTCCACCTTTCATACGTGTCTGTAATCGCAAAGCCGGCTCTCTCGTACGTCTGGATCGCACGTTCGTTCCAGATGAGAACTTCTAGATCAATCTCCTGCAGGGGCGCCCGGTGCTGGGCTTCTTGAACGAGAAGTTGGACGAATTGGGTACCTATTCCGCTCGCTTTCCCGCAAACATCCGGTCGAAGTCCTAGTCCTAAACGTGTCACCCCAACAATAGGGAAGAATTGAACGAACCCAGACAATATTCCGTTTTCATCCAACACGGCTCGATACTGCTCAGCTCGAATTTGTGGGTCAGCGAATTCAGCTTGTTCATGAAGCATAGTCTTCCAAGGAGACCAATTGTATAAATCGTATGGAGGCGAATACTTCCAAGTGCAAAGTTCACGGCAATTCGCTTCCGTTAGGGGAACGACGCGCCACGGTAAGTTTGCATGTATCTTTTTGTTCGTAGTTATCATCCTTTCATCTATTGGTTGGAGGTTCAAATGGATTGGTATAGTCATATTCCAATTGGCACAATAACTCTATTTTCTATGCTCGTGTTGGGACTAACCCTATTCAGAATCTCGTTGAAAACAAAATGGCCGATTGTGCTGCTTGTTTCCTTCGTGATTGCGTGTGTATCTAGATTATTTTTATCCCAGAAGTGGGCGGAGAGCTTGCAACCTATGCTCATTATTGTAACGGAAGCGATCTTTATTCACTACATATTTCGCCTGCGCAAACTGCATGCGCTCATGGTAGCGTTTCTCGGCTCTCTTGGCTATACGATTTATTTGGCCATTGTTCTATTTATCATGCCGCTCATTACGCATATTTCTCTGGTTACTTATTTTGAGGGGCTTGATTCCTCTTATCGTGCTTTGAAAATGGTTGCCGCATCGCTTTCGTACCTCACAGCTTTGGTACTGGTTAAGAAACGCTTAGGTTTTACCGTTCGAATCGAGTTAAGCTCGAAAAGTGCTTGGCTTCCACAGAAAAATGTCCTGCTGCATGTGTTTCTCTTGGCATTTGTACTGTTCTCATTGACTTATTATGGGGTTACGTTGAAAATAACCTTCATATTCTATTTCACAGCAGGCTTAAGCCTACTACTAGGATGGATCATTTATCTCCTGTATCGGAAGGAAATGGAAGACATTTAACCGAGATTACCTTTCATCATAAAGGCAAGATTTGGGGTACAATGATTATATAGACTTAATAGGAATAGGAGGTCACCCTAAATGACCCAAGTTACGATTCGTGAAGCGGTAATGCAAGATATTCCGCAGTTGAAAACGTTGATGCTCGCTTATATTGTGGACTTCTACCAGTATCGACAACCCGAGGATGAGAAATTGAACGGATTGATTCACCAGCTGCTTGAGCAGAAGGAAGGTATTCAATTCGTAGCGGAGACGGAAGAGGGGACGCTGGTTGGCTTTGCGACCTTATATTTTACCTTCAGTACTTTGCGTGCTTCCAAAATAGCGATTATGAACGACCTATTCGTCATCGAGGCTGAGCGTGGTCAGGGTGCGGCAGCGAAACTATTTGCTGCTTGCAAAGGATATGCCGCGAGAAATGGATATGCCAATTTAACATGGACAACAGCCAAAGATAACTTCCGCGCCCAAGCATTTTACGATAAAATGGGTGGAGATCGCAGTGATTGGCAGACGTACTCCGTTAATCCAACGAGTGGAATTGGCGATTAATCGAATGACGAAAGATGGTGGCATGAAACTGTGGAAAATATCGTAAGTCAGACTTGGCTGCTAGGACAGCTTGGCGATGCGAACATCGTGATTGCGGATTGCCGCTTTGCGCTAGGACAACCAGAATCAGGCAGACAGAATTATGAGAAAGACCATATAACAGGCGCTGTGTATGTAGACTTGGAGAAAGACTTATCCGGTGCCAAAATGGCGCACGGAGGCCGGCATCCGCTCCCTGATCTAGGAGCCTTCTCTATCCTCGTGGGCAACCTCGGGATCGATGGTACGAAGACCGTCGTGGCTTACGACGATCAAGGCGGAGCCATGGCTTCGCGACTATGGTGGATGCTGAAATTCCTCGGTCACTCCGAGGTATACGTATTAGACCAAGGGTATACAGCATGGAAAGCTGCTGGCTACCCGGTTACCGATGAAGTGTCCACGGTGTTCCCGCGGACCTTCTCACCGAAGGTGCATCGCGCCATGCTTGCGAGCATGGACGAGGTCAAGGACAAGCTCGGCCGTCCAGGCACCGTGCTCGTTGACTCGCGCGAGGAGCGTCGCTACCTCGGCTTGGAAGAGCCGATCGATGCGGTGGCTGGCCACATCCCGAGCGCGCGCAACTTCTTCTGGAAAGGCGTTCTCGGTGAGAACGGCGCCTGGTTGTCAGCTGCGGAGCAGGAGCAGCACTTTGCCGCGCTGCGCGATGCCGATGAAATCATCGTCTATTGCGGCTCCGGCGTGACGGCGTGCCCGAACGTGCTGGGCCTTAGCGAAGCGGGCTTCGATAACGTGAAGCTCTATAGCGGGAGCTGGAGCGATTGGATCTCGTATGAGGACAATCCGATTGCGAAGGGCGAAGAGTAAGAATTGGGAAGCCGCGTCGCACGCGGGTTTGAGGGCTGTGACAGGTTGCCGAGAGGTGGGCTGTTGCGGCCCTCTTTTGGTTTGTAGAGTAATATACATGATCAGAGAATGATCATGTATCCGCTTCTACGTTGGAGAGTGCGTATGAAGATAACCGTGGAGTCAATGCCAGATGACGATGATATTACTTCTTGACGAACAGCCTATTCACATTCTAATATTCAATTAATGAATTGAATATGAAAGGACGAACGATCATGGAATTTGTACCCGAGGCAACCACTTCCGCAAAAGAATTTAAAAATGAACTGTTTCAGCAGTTAGCCCGGGTGGGGAAGTGCCTATCCAGCGACAAGCGGCTTGAAATCTTGAGTTTGCTTGCTCAGGGGCCTAAGTCGGTAGAGAAGCTGGCCCAAGTCACGGAGATGAGTGTGGCTAACGTATCTCGCCATCTGCAGGTTTTGCTCGATGCCAGACTAGTGAAGTTTAGCAAGAAAGGTACATATGTCATCTATTCGTTGGCTGACCCTTCCATTGGCGCGTTTTTGTTTGCTTTGTGGCAGATAGGCGAGAGTCAGCTTGCGGAGGTTGCGCGGATTAGACAGGAATTTTTACACCACTATGAGGATGTGAGGACGCTTTCTTTGGAGGAAGCGAAGGCGAAGATAGAGGCCGGAGAGATCATCCTGCTCGATGTACGATCGAGGGACGAATATGAGGCTGGTCATCTCGCGGGGGCCATTTCCGTACCGATGGAGGAGTTGGAACCGTATCTTCACAATCTGTCTAGGCCCGTTGAAGTTGTGGTGTATTGCAGAGGCCCCTACTGCATCAGTTCGACACAGGCCGTTGCCAAGTTGCAGCGGGAGGGGATCACGGCATACAAGCTGGAGGGGGGAGAGCATGAATGGCTGAAGGAAGCGAATTGATTAAAGAATACATTCATTCTCCTGAGAGACAGCAGCAGCTCTATCGGAGATCACTAACGATCGTGATCATCGCCCAACTATTCGGCGGAGCGGGACTCGCGGCAGGCGTCACGGTCGGAGCGCTGCTTGCTCAGGATATGCTCGGGACGGATAGCTTAGCTGGGGTTCCTTCGGCGCTGTTGACGCTAGGCGCGGCCTCGTCGGCATTGCTTGTCGGAAGACTTTCACAACGTTTCGGCCGTCGAGTAGGCCTAACCGCTGGCTTTCTTGCAGGGGGGATCGGCGCGATCGGAGTCGTATTTGCAGCCATCGCTAATAATCTTCCGCTTTTGTTCGCTTCGATGCTGATCTATGGCGCCGGCACGTCGACCAACCTGCAGGCGCGTTATGCGGGAACCGACTTAGCTCAGCCTAAGCAGCGTGCGAGAGCCGTCAGCTTAGCCATGGTATTCACGACGTTTGGCGCAGTTGCGGGGCCGAATCTGGTGGGGGTCATGGGACGATTCGCGACATCTGTCGGCGCTCCTGCTCTTTCGGGCCCGTTTATGCTAGGCGCGGTCGCTTTTATTCTCGCGGGACTGGTGTTGTGGGCGTTGCTTCGTCCAGATCCGTATCTCGTAGCTAAAGCCATCGCCGAAGCGCAAGAAGCGAATTCATCCAAAGCGATGGTTGATGCGAATCTCATGGCGCCAGCTGTCCGTAACCGGGGAATCATCATCGGGACGACCGTGATGGTCTTGACGCAGGTCGTGATGGTCGCCATCATGACGATGACGCCGATACATATGAAGCATCACGGACATGGGTTGAGCGCGGTGGGCATGGTGATCGGCATTCATGTCGCGGCGATGTTTCTACCTTCCTTGATAACGGGAGTTCTCGTGGACAAGGTCGGGCGTACGTTCATGTCCTGTGCAGCGGGTTTCACGCTGCTGCTCGCGGGATTGCTTGCCGCATGGGCGCCGGCCGATTCGATGGTCTGGCTCATCGTCGCTCTGGCACTGCTTGGACTCGGCTGGAACTTCGGCCTGATCAGCGGCACCGCGCAGATCATCGATGCGACATCCCCAGCCACACGTGCCAAGACACAAGGAACCGTGGATGTCCTGGTATCATTGGCGGGGGCATCGGGGGGAGCGTTGTCGGGCATGGTCGTCGCCAATTCCAGCTTTGCCGTCCTCTCTCTGGCGGGCGGGTTCCTGTCTCTGCTGTTGATCCCGGTTATGATCTGGTTGCGCAGGGATCGGTCGATAGATCAAAACGAGAAGAGATTAGCACAGTGATCTAGTGTTATAATCACGCTAGACTGACGGAATTAGAAGGGTGATTAGTATGAGTGTAATTCGTTTGGAGAACGTCACAAAGAAATATGAAGATTCACTGATCTTTCGCGATATCTATTTTCGCGTGACCCAAGGAGAGCGTATCGGCCTAATCGGGCGGAACGGTGCCGGTAAGTCGACGGTTTTTAAGCTGATTATGGGTAAAGAAGAGCCAACGTCCGGAAAAGTGGAAATAGATCCGCAAGTTAAAGTAGGGTACTTCTCCCAATTCTCGGAAATGCGAGGAAGCCTGTCCCTTCAGCAAGAGCTGGAAATGTGCTTCGAGCAGGTTGTACTTATCGAACGGGAGCTGCAGGAAGTTGGAGAAAAGCTGGGATTGGTCACCGAAGACAGTGAAATGGATCGGCTGTTGACGAGGCAGGCGGAGCTATTCGAACAAATGGAGCATTTGGACGGCTGGAACGTATCTGTCGAGATTAACACTGTTCTTACGAAGCTGGGATTCAATGAGAGGTCGCGCAATCAGCCTATCGATGAGTTGTCCGGAGGTTGGAGAAACCGTGCTGCGCTCGCCAAGATGCTAATCGAGCTGCCTGATGTTGTCTTGCTCGACGAACCGACGAATTACTTGGATATGGAAGGTATAGCGTGGTTGGAGCAATGGTTGTATCGGTTCAAAGGTGCTATGATTCTGGTGTCACATGACAGGCAATTTATTGACAAAGTAGTCACGCGAACGATCGAGATCGAGAACTATCATTTTCAGGAATATGAAGGGAATTACACCGACTATATCCGCAAAAAGAAGATGCGCAAGAAGGAATTGGACCGCCAGTTCGAGTGGGAGGAAGAGCTTCTTCTCATGGAGTCAGAAGCCATTGATAGCCGTGCAAGCAAGAAATCTTCAAAAGACCGTCTGTCCCGCCAATTGGCGGATAACAAAAAGCGGATAGAGCCGCACCCCGTAAATGTTCTAATCACTGATATTTATGAGAAACTGCGCTTTCCGGACAAGCTATGCGAAGTCAAGAAAATCGGGCAGACCTACGATGATCGGCTGATCTTTCAGAACGTCAGCTTCGACATTCAGAAGGAAGACCGCTTAGTCATCGTTGGTCCAAACGGAAGCGGGAAGTCCACGCTCATTAAGGTGCTTACGGGTCAGGAGAAGCCTGAATCCGGCGAGGTGATCTGGGAGAAGGGCGTCAGCTACGCTTACTTCAACCGGATGTGGGAGGAGCTCAATCCTAAGGATACCGTTAGCCACGCAGTGAATACGTACGGTTTGGGATTGGATGCCCCCCGGAAAAAGGTGAACAAATTTCTAGCCATGCTGCAATTTTCGGAGATGGATCTAAGCAAGTTCATCGGGAACCTATCCGGCGGACAGAAGGCCAGGGTCGCGCTAGCGAAATGCCTTCTCTCCGGTGCCGCGGTCATTATATTGGATGAGCCAACCAACCATCTGGATTTAACTAGCATTCAGGTTATGGAGCAGGCGTTGATCCATTTCCCTGGTGCCGTAATTACGGTAAGCCATGATCGGTTCTTTATTGACAAAATCGGGACGAAAATGCTGGTTTTCGACCCGATATTAGGAGTAAGCGAGCAGAATCTATAGGAAAGACGTTTCTCATTTGGAAGGTGAGAAGTAAAAGATGAAAGACCGCGTCGGACGCGGGGTTGAGGGCTGTAACAGGTTGCGATGAGTGCCTGTTGCGGCCCTCTTGTGCGCTTAGCAGCGCAACCGACTAAGGAGTGAAAGTTTCCAACATACCGAGAGGTGGGAGAAGTGCATAGCCTTGATCTTATATTACACTAGTGTTATATTACATATATGAAATATATAAAAGGAGGTAAATAATGAGTCGTCTTTCCAACGTGGAATTTATGCTGCTGCAGATTATTTCGGAATCCAAACAAGCGTCGGGGTACCAAATCAATAAGTTGATAGAGCTTAGAGGCTACAGGGAATGGGCGAATATAGGTACTACTTCTATATACGCCGGTTTGCAGAAGCTGAAAGACAAACAATTGATCCGATCCGAAGATGCCGGCCATAAGTCCGGCAAAGGACCTTTGCCGTCCACGTATGTCATGATGGAGGCCGGTATAGAAGCATTGAAAGATGAAATCATCATAAGCCTAACTTCTGCGCGGGAACGGGATAACCGTTTCGATCTTGGGCTCGCTGGTCTCCCTTTTATAGGGAAAAATGAAGCCGTGGAAGCGCTGCGGAAACGGCAGAGCTTTCTTGATGAGACATTGAGGAACCTAGGGCAGAAATATGAAGCGCAAGGCGGCTATCAATTGCCGTTGCATGTTAGAGCTCTTTTTCTTCACCCGATGAGTCTCATCGAGAATGAACAGACATTTGTCGCAAATCTGATCAACGAAATAACAGAGGAACTGGAGGGACATGCCCATGATGATTGAAGGTTTTACTCTTTTTCAAGGAGAACACTGCGAGACGACAGCGATGGGTAATCTCCTTCAACATGAAGGTGTTCGTCTATCCGAGCCGATGTTATTCGGTATTGGGCAAGGTTTGGGATTCATTTATTGGGATTCGAAGGGAATGGATTTCCCTTTTATTGGGGGTAGGTCGAAACCTGATGAAGTGTCTGCTTGCATAGCATCTCGGTTCAATTTGAACATCAAAGTGCAAGAGACCTCATCTGTTCCAAAAGCATGGCAGAACGTACAAAACTACATAGATCGGGGAATTCCTGTTGGCCTTAAATTGGATTCGTATTATTTAGATTACTTTACGAACAAAATACACTTTGCAGCCCACTATGCGGTGATATATGGAATGGATGATGAATTCGCCTATATGGCAGACACAAGCCAACAAGGCGGACTCGTTACGACGCGATTATCCAATTTGACTTTGGCAAGAAACGCAAAGGGACCCATGAGCTCCAGAAATCGCTCCTTTACGATAGAGCAAACGAGTGCCCTTCCACCGCTTGTACCGGCCATACGTTCATCTCTTATCAACAATGCTCATGACTATTTGAATCCGCCTATCCGCAATATGGGGAATAAAGGAATAAAAAAAATGAGCGATGAAATCCTGAATTGGCCTTCTAGAAGCAAGGATTTAGAGAAAGATCTGTGTTTGACTGCTTTATTGATGGAAAGAGCGGGTACCGGCGGCGCCTTATTTCGAAACCTTTATAGAGATTTTCTAAAAGAATGCGTTGATATGTTTGGTGATTCTAAATTAGAGCAGGCATACTTTCTGTTTGCGGAAATCGCGCCGATGTGGAGTGGTGTTTCGGCGTCAATTGACAAAGCGGGAAGAACTGGAAATCTACAGGAGCTAAATCTTGCATCCGAGCTTTTGGTCGACATTGCGGAAAGAGAACGAGTAGCCATGGAGTTTTTATTGACAATTTAACTTTATAATTGATTCGCAACTCAGAATGAAAAAAGATGACTCCTAATAAAAGGGATCATCTTTTTCAGGTTTATTCATGCATCCTCAACTACCGTACCATGGTCCTCCCGGTCGTACGTTTCTTTTCACCAATGATAAGCTCTGCGAACAACAAATTGGGTATCCAACAAATCCAGGCGATAACGAAGAAAGTATCGTTCGTATCGGTCAGTCCCAGAAATAACGCAGCCAGCGCGGTATATATCCGTAGGGTGATTGCTGCGCAGCTAAGCGCGTAATTTCGTACCATCCAGCGGCCATGATCAGCCGTATCGCGATCGACGATGATGCTCTTTAGACTGCGGAAGAGAGTGTAAAGCCATAGGACTGACAGCGATCCGAAGCCAAGTTGCGCGAACCAACCGCCATTCGCATAAAAAGCTAAGTACAGACCAGTTAAGCCCCCGATTGTAATCATGGTGGAGTACATATAGCCGATCAAACGGTGAATGTTTGGTGCATGATGGCGAAGCTTCTTGATGAATTGAAGCCAGCCTATAGCAAGTGCTATTCCAGCCGAGATGGCATGCGCCCAGAGGATGTTGTACCACAAATCGGGCAAACTGCCTTTTCCCGTTACGAGCGGCTGCTTATGGAGGTCGTCAGGCGTTCCGTACATGACCAAGGCATAAGCGCCAATTGCCAAAGCCAAAAATGCCAACAATCCAAATGCCCAAGCGCGAATTTTAATTCGTCGTACTCCCATTATTCATCCCTCGCATTCGGTCTTTTTTATCGTTGAGTTGATTCTATCATCAAGGTGACCACTTCCAAAAGCGACCTCAGACGGAGTGATGACCCCACCCAAAGTCGGGGATGGAGCTGCCGTGAAGCCCTTCTATTACTTTACCTTGACAAAATAACTTAACACATGTTAATTTATTTACTAAAGTTAATTATAGTTATAGGAGACAACTCATGGATCGGTCAGCTATTTCTTTAAGGGAATTAAAAAAGGCTAGAACCAAAGTGGCATTGTATGAAGCCAGTTTGTCACTGATCGGAGACAAGATGTTTCGAGACATGATGCTGGATGATATTTGCCGGAAGGCGGAAATATCTCGGGTTACATTCTTTAAGTTTTTTCAAAAAAAGGAAGACTTGCTCGTTTATTTTATGCGTGTTTGGTTAACGGAGCGTATCATTGAGATCGATGCGGAGGGTAAACGCGGGTTCTCGGTTATCCAGTATGTGCTCCATAAAGTGGCGGAAGAGGCCGAGGAAAGAGCGGGATTAATGCCAAGTTTGATATCTTTTCTGGCAGAAATGAACATGCATCCTTGCATGCCGGAACTCAGCGAAGCGGAGGTTCATTTGCTGTTCCCTGGTTATGAAGAAGTTGGCGCGCAGACACCTGACATGTATAAACTGTTTCATCGTTGCATGACCGAGGCGGATACGGATGGAAAGCTAAGAAAAGAATTTACGGTGGAAACAGCGGTAAAGGTGTTGTTTACTGTGTTTTACGGAGCATTTTTGACCGCTCAACTATATGGTTCTAAGGATATTAAGGGCTTTTATAACACCCATCTACAATTGCTTGAAAATAGGTAAAAGGAGCGATGAATGCATGAGTAAAGTAATTCCGGGCAGGTTTACGGCGCAGATGGACGGTTCTTTCGTTGTCTTTATCATTGGGATGAGAGTTAACAAATTATGGGCTCTACATAAGTGGCTGCCTGTGGCCAAGGCCATGAATCCGATGCTCCAGGAATTGTATCGCAACCCTGAATTAGGTTTTGTAGATGCCAGCTTTCATCTCTCTTGGCGAGGCGTGACCCTTATTCAATATTGGAAAACGTTTGAGCAATTAGAGCACTATGCTAGGCATGGTGCAACCCATTTAGAAGCGTGGCGTCATTTTAATAAAACGGTTGGAACGGACGGTGCGGTCGGGATTTACCATGAAACCTATCTGATTCCTGAAGGGAATTACGAATGTGTGTATAACAACATGCCTGTCTTCGGTCTTGCAAAGGCTGGAAGTCACGTCCCCGCAGTCGGAAAACGAGAAACGGCAAGCAGAAGGCTGGGGCGGGATGGAGAGCCTGCTGTTCCAACGCCTTCTAATCCGGCATAAGTGATTGCAGTGTGGTTGAGTGGAGGCCGCGATAATCCCAATAGTTAATTTTTTAAGGACTGTGATAGGCCGCCTTCGGGTAGGCTGTTGCAGTTCTTTTTGTCATGGAGGTAATGATTCCTATGTTGGTTGTTAGGGGATATTCCCCTCTCTAGTAAAATTTTGTAGAATCTTGACCTAATTTGTCATCCGAATATGCTAAAATAATAGAAATGTGTGGAAATAATAGGCAGAGGGGCTTCATTTCATGAAAAGCAAAAGTGGCATATTCGTTATTGGTTGTTTAGGCTTTATCGTGATATTGGTATTAATTGCAATTATTAGTGCAGCTATGATTTGGAGTCATCGAAATACGGCTATTGCTCTTGATGAGCAAATTAAATCGCAGCATGTCGCGAATAAGTCGAATTACGATAATATGTGGAAACGATTTAAAGAAATGGCGCAAGTGACGGATATGCAAGCGGATGATATCAAAAAAGTGTATACCGATCTCATTGCTGGTCGTTACAACGATACACAGGTGCTTTTCAAAGTGGTACAGGAACAAAATCCCCAAATGAGCAAGGATTTGTACACGAAACTTCAAAACGAAATTAGTTCCGCGCGTACAGAGTTTGACCGTAATCAAAAGAAAATTGCTGATATAGTCCGTGAATATAATACGCATATTCGAAAACATATCGTTATGAATGCTATTTTCCATTTTCAAACGATGGATGCAGAAAAATTCATCATTACGTCCGATCGAACGACCGATGCTTATCAAACAGGCAAAGATAATGAAGTGAAGTTGAGGTAGCAGATGGTTTATTGGGCAGCGTTCTTTCTTGTTCTGATTGTCGGATTCGCTATAGAGCTTTTGATGGGCCGAAGGTGGGGACGGTTCGTGGGTGTCACGATTATCGCTGTGTTCCTATTCGGCAGTGTGATCGGCATAGATTACTATTTCCGCACCATGGATAGAGAGGTTTGGTCGGGTACAGTTACCGGGTGGGAACACAAAGAGGAATGGGATGAGTGGATTCCGGGCAAGGAAGAATGCACAACGGATAGCAACGGTCGTAAGAACTGCACCAAGGAGCGCGGACATTGGGAGCACCACGAGGCGAAAAACAAAATTAAAACCTCAGACGATGGTTGGATATCTGTGAGCGAATCACTGGATAGGAAGACTCGCTTTAACGATCGATATCCGAACACAACGACGGAGCTTTCCAAACATTTTCCGCTCGGTACGCCATCGGCCTCTAAGCATACTTACACCAATAAGGTGAAAGGATCCTACAGTCTTTTTAAGCATAGCGAGATTGATCCAAAAGATTACCCAGATCTACCAAGCTATCCGGGATATGTGACGAATTATATCAAGGTTGATCGAATTGTCGGTCATGTTCCGAATCAAGACAATGCATTGGATGTTCTTGCTGCTTGGAATTCAAAGCTGAATAAAGATGTGCCAGATCCAGACCAACCTGGGAAAACGAAATCATGGAAACAGGTTAACCTCATCTTTGTTAACGTTGGTGTAGATAAGCCAAAAGAATACGGCTATGCTCTTCAAGATAATTGGCAAAACGGCAATAAGAACGATTTCATTGTTAGCTTCAGCCCAGCACCGGATGGAACCATGAAGTGGGCTTATGCATTCTCTTGGAGCGAGGTCGATATACTGAAGCTTGAGGTTCAAGATATATGGGGGAGCAGAGCCTAACTAAGGATTTTGTCCCGATTATTGATCATGTCGCTCAAATGGTGGCAGATAAGTTCGAACGAAAGCACTTCGCGGAATTTAATTATTTGCAGTACGAACTAAGCGATATTTCGACCATCATTATTTGGGTTCTCGAGCTGCTCCTGCTTAGCATATATGGCTATAAATCCGTCAGATCTTACATTCGTAGTCGAAATTCACATCATAATACATTTGAGTATTAGTTACATCGTGTACAAGTGGGTTTAGTTCGAGGATACCTGGTTGTGAATCGCGAGGAGAAAAGAACGTGAGCCATTATGGGGCGCGGGTTTGCGGGCTGTGAGAGTTTGCCTTTGGGTAGGCTGCAGCAGCCTTTTTTTATGTTACTAAAGTCTTGAATTTCAAGACTCGTTGAATAGCAAAAGAACCCCATAGAAGGGGTTCGAATAAGGGCTATGGTGAAATCATGCGGCCTGATCATTGCATGTCTAAATCCTCTTTTTCGGGTTAATGGGACGACCCTTCTTTAGCTCTAACTCCTCGTTATGGATCAAACGATCTTGCTTGATGAAGAGGAACGGGATGAAAATACAGCCAATAATTAGGAGTGCTCGTTTCACGTTCCAACGTCTAATGACAAAAGCGTGCACCGCCGTTAAGATGTAAAGCACGAACATCACGCCGTGAAACATGCCGCCGACAAACACGAGTTGAGGCTGGTCCAAAAAGTATTTAAACGGCATGGCTATAAACAGTAGGAAAAGATAAGAAATACCCTCAATATAGCTTGTTAGACGCAAACGCCCTAAGGAAGTGGTAAGTATAATAATCGCTCCAATCTCGTTTTCAACGTTTGAATTAATTTATCAGGTCAAATCGAGCTCCAATATGACAGGACAATGATCGCTACCCAATATATCGCAGTCGATTTTTGCATCAGTGATCTTAGGACCTAGTCTCGTAGAAGCAAGGAAATAGTCGATTCTCCATCCCACATTCCGCGCTCTTACGCCTGGCATATTAGACCACCAAGAGTAGACATCTGTCCGATCAGGGTAGAGATGACGGAACGTATCAATAAATCCCGCATCCAACAATTCCGTCATTTTACCGCGTTCCTGAGGGGTAAAGCCCGAATTATTGAGATTCCCTTTTGCATTCTTGATGTCAATTTCATGATGGGCCACATTCAAATCGCCACAAACGATAACTAGCTTTTGGGCGTCCAATTGCAAGAGGTAGCTTCTAAAGCGATCTTCCCACTCCACTCGGTAATCCAGCCTAGAGAGATCACGTTTCGCATTGGGTGTATAGACGGTCACGAGGTAGAAATTGTCGAACTCCAACGTGAGTATCCGACCCTCAGGCTCTTCGTTCTCCTCCATACCATATCTCACCGAGAGAGGTTGAATTCTTGTAAAAACGGCGGTGCCGGAATACCCTTTTTTAACTGCATAATTCCAATATTGCGTATAGGCTTCGCCCAGTTCTAGGTTAATTTGCCCTTCCTGCAGCTTCGTCTCTTGAAGACAGAATATATCTGCCTCCGTTTGCCCGAAATAATCAACAAACCCTTTATTTACACATGCTCTCAACCCATTAACGTTCCAGGATACAAGTTTCATCTTCATCTTTTCCCCTTGCTGCTTACAGTCATATATAATTCAGTGTACCATAAGTTCATCGGCGTCGGCGATTTATGAAGATCTGAGAAATCTTACTACTCTCAATACTCACTACATACCCATACCCATACCCATACTCATGCCCACCTACTCATTACTCATTACTCACTACTCACTACTCACTACTCATTACTCATTACTCACTACTCACTACTCACTACTCACTACTCACTACTCACTACTCATTACTCATTACTCACTACATACTACATACTACATACTACATACTCATGCCCATTACCCATGCTCGTACTAATGCTCATACTCATACTCTTTCTCTTTCTCATACCCGTACACACTCCTTATATACTCTAGCACACTATCACTTACAACTTTTACTATCTAAAATCAACTCCCACATCCCCTTCCATTCGCACCTCCACTACCACCATTGGATTATATACAACAGAAACTCCGATTCCTATACGAAATCGGCCATTTGATTGGACAAAATCCACTCAAATGCTCAGAAATCGAGGTCTTGAGTCAAATTCAGACGGTTCCATTGGAAATATCCAATGCAGCAGCCCATCCCGCTCTCAATTTTGGGAAACCACTGTATTTAATCCAATAGAATGGACGTGAAGGTGGGAAAGAGGATTCTAATGAAGAATGAGGATGCGTAGGAGGAAGCGGGGAACAAATGTGCAATGAAGACTGGAATGAGGATTGTAATAAAGATGCATATGAAGAAGTGAGAAATCTAGATGTGTAAGAGAAAATGGGGATATAGGTAGGTATGGGAAGCATTGAAATCAGAAAGCAGGGAATGGGCGAGAAGAAGGGCTCATGAGAATGTAAAGAATGAAAGTGGGAGATGAAATGGTATCTGAAATCGGATATGCCAAGTCACTTCTCCCTATATGTGCTCCAACGAACCCTCTTTCAGTTCATAATAACGAATGTCCTTCCCTCTAGCGATAGGAGACAGACATCCCTTCTGTACCAGGGAGCGCAGCCACTTGCGCGCTGTTCGAAAATCAACGTCCAGATGGTCGGTGACATCTTTTGGACGAATCCACCTGTTTAGCCTCCAAGCTAAACGCAGCACTTCTTTTTCCATAACAGCGGCTGAAATTGCGGCTGAATTCGTTGTGACATTTCGGATCATGCAAGGACCGATGACCATTTGCAGGAGCATCCGGCATACCTCGGGACGATTCTGTATATCATCGAAGGAGAAATGCATCATTTTCCAACCCATAGCGGTTAGAAAGGTTTCGCGATTCAGCGAGTAACTAAACTTCTCGCGATCCATATCTTTGACATGACTCTGGAAACCGTCACATTCAATACCAAAACGGCCAAAGGGTGTTATGTAAGCGAAATCGATAAATTGGGACTTGCGATTCCAATCATAGATTTCATACTCCGGATGCAAGTGGTCGAGATGACCAAACAGAGGATACAGACATTCTGGAGAAAAAGCTTTTCTGCGAATAAATGTCCCCGAATGAGGCGCCCCTTTCTTTCTCCGCTTCGGAGAGCGGCGTGACAATCAATGAACGTTTGGTGCATAAGTTCAAAATTCAATAGCGAATACCTCCCCTGAAAAAGTAAAAAAACGCCCTTCGCCAAAAGGCTAAAGGACGTTCTTCGTCTACGATTATTATACCAAATAAGCATAATATAAGAAAATAGCATACCTATCTATCAGCATTATTGATTTATTTTTTCACTCGCATGCATGATATACTGTATTTATCCGATTAAGTTCATAGGTTTAATATTTAAATAGAAGGCGAGGTTTTCTTATGACGAAAATTTATAGCAATTTGACAGAGTTAATCGGTAATACGCCGCTGCTTGAGCTCTGGAATTATAATAATCGGCATGGACTTGATGCCAAGGTTGTCGCGAAGTTGGAGTATTTTAACCCGGCTGGCAGTGTAAAAGATCGTATCGGATTCGCTATGATTAAAGAGGCTGAAAAATCCGGTAAGATCAATAAAGAAACTGTCATTATTGAGCCTACCAGCGGAAACACAGGAATCGCTCTTGCTTTTGCGGCGGCTGCACTAGGGTATCGGTTAATCATTATATTGCCTGATTCTTTTAGTATTGAACGTAGGAAATTATTAAAGGCCCTGGGTGCAGAACTCGTGCTCACGCCATCCTCTGAAGGAATGTTAGGGGCAATTAAAAAAGCAGAGGAATTGGCTGCAAAGATGCCAAACTCATTTATACCTCAGCAATTTAGTAATCCAGCGAATCCGGAGATTCACAGAAACACCACTGCCGAAGAAATATGGAAAGATACAGACGGTAAAGTCGATATTTTCATCGCGGGAGTTGGTACGGGAGGGACGATCACGGGTGTAGGTGAGATACTGAAACAGAGAAATCCATCTGTCCAAGTGATAGCCGTGGAGCCATCCGATTCACCTATTTTGTCAGGTGGCAGTCGTGGCGTTCATCATATTCAGGGTATCGGTGCCGGGTTTGTTCCAGATAATTTCCACAGATCAATTGTAGATGAAATATTTACTGTGACCAATGAAGATGCTGTAACGGCGGCCCGTGAACTGGCCAAAACAGAAGGTCTGCTGGTCGGCATTTCATCCGGCGCGGCAGCTTACGCAGCAAGAGAAATTGCGAAACGACCTGAGAATAAAGGGAAGACCATCGTTGTTATCCTGCCAGATACCGGTGAGCGGTATTTGTCTACGAATCTATTTGATGAGTGATAGGTTAAAACGCAAAAGAAAGACCAGGAATCCGCGGTGGATCTCTGGTCTTTCTCTGCTACACGGCTTATAGGCACTTGCCTTAATGCGTTGCGGTCACGAACGTTTCTTTATCCGTTTCTATCACGAGCTTCTCTTTGCTCATGGCAAAAGCGGCAGCTAAAGCGAGCACTGCAGGGATAAGTCCCCACGCAAAAGTGGCCACGATGGAGGAGGAGAGTCCTTCTGATATTTTCCCAAGCACTTGCTCCGGAATTTGAGTGCGAGTAGCCGGATCAAGCAGAGCGTGCGGATCCTTAAAGTCTAGACCCTGCGGCATTGCGGATTGGCCGCTCCCTGTAAAGGCATCCGATAAATGCCGGGTTAACGAATGGCTTTGAATAATGCCGAAGACGGTGATTCCGATCGTCATGCCGAGTGAGCGAAGGAAATTCAGCGTTGAGTTCGCTGCCCCTCGTTGACTGGCAGGTACGGAATGTATAGCAGCGTTACTTAACACGGAAAATGAAGCGCCAATTCCCAAGCCGACTAATATCATATAGAAAGTGATAATCAAACGCGATGAATCTGGTGTCAACGTAATTAACAGTCCCATACCTGCCACAAGCAGAATGAGGGTGGAGATCAGGATGGCTCGATATGAAAATTTACTAATGAGGAAACCGCCTGCGGTAGCTGTAACGACAGTGCCGAGCATCATAGGCAGAAGTACGAGGCCTGAGTTCGTTGCACTTCCTCCGAGAACACCTTGAATGAAGATCGGAATATAGACAGATGCCGTAATGAAGGCTGCTCCGCTTAACATCGCGATCGCATTGCTTGCCGAATAGAGGCGATCCCGGAACATCCGGAAGGAGATAATCGGTTCCTCTGCTCGTGTCTCCACATAGAGGAAACTAACAGTGAGAAGAGTAAAGCCAGTAAATAAACCAATAATCTGAGCGGAGTTCCACGCGAATTGTTTACCGCCAAGCTCCATGGCGAACATTAGGCAGACGATGGCACTTACAAGCGAGAATGCGCCGGCCCAGTCAATACGCTGTTTAGCATGCTGGCGGGATTCCTTATAGAAGATGGCAATCATCAGGAAGGCAATCAGTCCTAGTGGTAAATTAATGTAGAAAATCCATTCCCATTTGATATAGTCGGTCATATAAGCGCCAAGGAGCGGCCCGAAGATGCTGGACATACCGAAAACTGCTCCAAACAATCCCATTAGCTTGCCTCTACTTTCCGGTTTAACCGCATCGAACATGATCGTAAAAGCGATGGGTACCAAAGCACCGCCGCCAATGCCTTGTATGGCCCGGTATAAGCTTAACTGCACGATCGAGGTGGCTGTTCCACAAAGAGCGGATCCAAGCATAAACACCAGGATACCAAAGATGAAAAAACGTTTGCGCCCATACATATCCGATAGTTTACCGAAAATCGGCATCCCTGCCATTTCAGCGACCATGTAAGCCGAAGTTACCCAAACGAATTTATCGAGTCCTCCGAGGTCTGCGATAATGGAGCCCATAGCTGTCGCGACGATGGTATTGTCCATCGAAGCCATTAGAATAGCTAGCAGTAATCCGGCTATAACAATGCCGGTTTGATTCGTTGATTTCGTCATGTGATCATTTCCCTTCTTCAATCCTTAATTTGTATAATTTGATTATAAACAAACAACCCTGACAAGTGTCTGTCAGGGTTGAAACCATGTGTTGAAAAGAATTTTATCTAGAAGCAATCTATGAAATCGCCTTATGCTCCGGAAAGAACATTCGGTAAAGCAATAAATGAATAGTTTGCAAAAATAAATAGATTGGTATGGAATAAGTGAGCTGATACCCATGTTTGTAATGAAAAATACCAACGAGTACGCTAAGCCACTCGACTCCTATGCCCATAGACGTCCAGAGTAAGATGTAGGGTATCGTGTAAAAACCACGAACACCCCATTTTTTGTAAAAATAAATAAATATATAACCAAATGGTGCATACATCGTATAGGAGAAAATATCAAAAAGCTGATAACGGGATTCGTCACCTACATCGTACAAATCAAAGGGGGGGACAGCGATGGTGTGATCAAACATGAGACCAAAAACGACCCCAATCAATAAATTAAACAAGCTCTGTGTTAAGGTAAACTTTTTTGGTAATATCCAAATCGCAAGGATCCCTACGACAATCATCGCAATGACGAACCATTCATTTCCGTTAAATCTATTATCGTAAATGGTTACGTCGTTCATAGTGATTTCTCCTTTTGCTGTAGATGAATTAATAAGCGGCCAAACCAATAAGTTATAATCATTAGTGAGATGATTAATAGGCACTCATAGAAGATATTCCATCTCTCATAGGTTATTGCACCATTGAATCTTAGGAATTGGCCTATGCACATGATAAAAGAGAATGTATACAGAGATATGCCTATTTTTGTGCTTCGTTTCAACGTAGTCAGATAGACATTAGCAAAAGTGAGAAGGGTTATTGAAAAGGTGAAGTCCCTATGTAAAATAACCGAAAGGAATTCAGGCACCTTTTTGCTCAGATGGAAAACTCCTACAGTGTCACTTAAAATCGTTAATTTGTTAATGTCCACGATAGCTAAGAGCATGTAAAGCAGCACGTTCGTAATGACAGACAATTTATTGGGCAGGTAGGCGAATATATGGATACTAAACCAAACAAAAATCAGGCAAATGACGAGTATCAAGGCAGGGCTCCTTTGCGACAAAATAATCGAATAGCGTAAGTAGATGCAAATAAGTATCGTCTCCTATTTTTACCTTTATTGAGTTGTTTAAACCTTCCTCTTAGGAGGGACAGCTGACCTCTAAGCAAAAAAAATAAAGATTGCCTCCTACCCGGCCATTCTGGTCAGGTGGTTGGCAATCTTTTTCAGATCGGACAAAATCCCGGAGTCTGGGCGTATAACTGCTGCGTGAAGCGGGGATCCAGCTTGGCAAGTTCAGCAAAATAGTTGCTTATCGCGTGGTTAGCGGAGACGGAGCCCCCTTGATAAGTTAATTCAACCCCATTTTTCACATGAATATAGTGGTAAACCTTATCCGTTCGAGGGGATCTATAGATGAAAGGCGGAAGCAAAGGGACGAGGTCGTTGGTATTATAAATCCGATAGTGAGGCCCGGTCCTGCGGTTGAAAAGACTAGCGAATGCCTGATTTCCAACACGAGGTGAGGCATAAGTATACACGGAAGGATTTCTAAATTTAGTGTTTGTGGAAATATCGGCGGCGCATAAAGCAGCGAGAGCTCCTCCAAGACTGTGCCCTGTGATGTACAACGTTTTCTCGGAGGAAAGTTTGTTTAGCGCGGTCACAATCGATTTGCGAGCTGAACGGTAAATGTCGAGAAATCCTTCGTGTACGAGGCACTGCTCTTTTGTGTAAGGAAACTGGGTTTGTCTGGCAATGGCATCGGAGATCCAATCGGATGTTGTATGCGTGCCTCGAAATACGATGACAATTTGAGCATCGGATTCGGCAATAAAGCCGAAAAACTCTTTTTCACTCAGGATGGAAGTTGCCTTGAAGGAAGAAACCATCCGGTAGTTGTGTGGCATAATCACGCTTTCGGGACCATTTTCAAGTAGGATATAGCTTTGGCTGCACATAGCTGCTAGAAAGATTGCCGTCCGTGTATCTAATGAGTTGCTGAGCATAAGTCCATTCCTCCATACACACAGGATCCGTTCTCCTATATATATGAAAATAGTGGACAGCTGTCCTCCGACAATCGCCTATTTTCTAGGAGGCTTTCAGCAGGCTGATCCTATCAGGTATAATAGGCGAAGGAAGGTGGAGATACACGTGTTAAAACGCTTTTTTTCGTATTATCGGCCCTATAAGCACTTATTTATTTTGGATTTTACCTGTGCAGTCGTGGCTGGGCTCCTAGAACTGGGTTTCCCACTTGCTGTTAATCAGGTCGTCGATAAATTGCTTCCTGCCGGGAATTGGATTTGGATTCTTTGGGCTTGCGCGGGTTTGCTTGCAGTCTATGGACTCAACACGGTGCTAAATTTCATAGTCACATATTGGGGACATAAGCTAGGGATTAATATCGAAACGGATATGCGGAAAAAGATGTTTGATCATCTGCAGAAGCTCTCATTTCGGTTCTATGACAATAACAAAACGGGTCAATTGATGTCCCGTATGGCAAACGATCTACTAGAAATTGGTGAAGTTGCGCATCATGGCCCAGAGGACTTATTCATTGCGGTAATGACGCTGATCGGTGCACTCCTGCTTATGCTTCATATTAATACGAAGTTGGCGCTCCTCACCTTCGTTATTGTCCCATTCTTGCTATGGATAGCGGTGTATTTTAATCAAAAAATGACGAAGACGTTCCGTCGAATGATGGGCGACCTTGCCGATATTAACGCAAGAGTAGAAGACAATATTGGTGGGATTCGTGTTGTTCAAGCTTTCGCAAATGAGTCCTATGAGAAGAAGCTGTTTGAGGATAACAATGGAAGGTTCCGGTTGACAAAGCTGCTTTCCTATAAAATCATGGCGTGGAATGTTTCGCTGAGTTACATTTTGATGCGTCTGGTAACGGTTTTCGTTCTTATTTGCGGCACATGGTTCGTGATTGACAAGCAGATTTCCTATGGAGAATTTATTGCTTTCGTACTCTTAACGAACGTTTTTCTGGGTCCCATTCAGAAAATCAATAATGTCATTGAGAGCTACCCCAAGGGAATTGCCGGCTTTAAAAGGTATGTTGAAGTCATTGATACGGAGCCTGAGGTAGCTGATCTGCCGAATGCCATGAAGGTTAGTCATCTCAATGGTCAAATTACGTTCGACTCGGTGTCATTCGGCTATGGGGAAGAAGCCCGTGTATTGAATGATATCAGCTTATCTATTCGAGCTGGAGAAACCGTTGCTTTCGTAGGTCCATCAGGCGCAGGGAAGACCACGATCTGCAGCTTGCTGCCCCGATTCTACGATGTGAGTGCGGGCAGCATTTCCATTGATGGCCTCGATATTCGCAGCATCCAGCTGGAGTCGCTGCGCCGTCAGATCGGCATCGTGCAGCAGGATGTGTTCCTGTTCTCCGGCACCTTGCGGGAGAACATCGCGTACGGCAAGCTTGGCGCGACGGATGAGGAGATCTGGGAAGCTGCGCGGCGCGCGCAGCTAGCAGGTTATATCCAATTGCAGCCGAAGGGGCTGGATACGGTTGTAGGTGAGCGCGGCGTCAAGCTCTCGGGCGGTCAGAAGCAGCGCCTCGCGATCGCGCGGATGTTCTTGAAGAATCCGCCGATTCTCATCCTCGATGAGGCGACGTCGGCACTCGACACGGAGACAGAGGCGGCGATTCAGCAGTCGCTGGCCGAGCTGTCGCGTGGCCGCACGACGCTAGTCATTGCCCACCGGCTGGCGACGATCAAGAATGCTGATCGTATTGTCGTCGTGACGGAGCAAGGCATTACCGAGCAGGGCGGACATGAGGAGCTCATCGCAGTGGGCGGTGTGTACAGCCGCTTACACCAAGCGCAGTTCAGCTCATGATCCCGGGCTGCAGCAAGCTAGCTTAGGCTGGTTCGCTGCAGCCTCTTTTTTTTCCAAAGATAGGATAGAACTTCCAAATGAATCGTGATAAACTATGGAAATGGTTATCTACCAACGGTGAATAATAGAACGAGGTGACGATAGTTGAAATCGATATTTCGGTGGCTGTTGCTTGGGTTATTTACACTCGTGTGCATCTTCTTTCTGAGCAATATCCGTAACGCCTTCTTATCTATGCAGCCGGATCAGATTCGGGTCGCAATAGGTCCAGGCACAAGCATTCAGAAAATAAGTGAGCAGTTGCCTGGCAGTCAAGTACTAAATGAAAAAGCAGGCTTATTGTCTGTTCCTTATGGAAAGTCTTGGGACTATATCGGAAAGACAGTGTCGATCAAAGGCATATTTGGTGCGACCGCTGTTCCACTGGAGCATCCCATTATTTCCTGGCGTTATTATGGCTTTTCGATAAAAGAGCAAATTAAAGGTTTCGCGCATGGTGATTTTGGCAAATTCCGCAGTCCTTTTAATAGGAAAGAGGTGGCTGTTCTTGGGGAGCTCCCCAACATGCTTCTTCGGACATGCACTTATTTCATTCCTGGTTTACTGCTCGCGATTGTGCTAAGTGTGCTATTTGCGATGACAGCATCCATGTTCCGCCGATTAGGTGCCTTGATGGATGGAATGCATGGCTTGCTTGTTGGCTTGCCTGATTTTTTCTTAATCGTTCTCATCCAATTGGGGGCGGTCTATGCGACGAAATATTTGGGACACTTTGTGCTGCTCATTGTTCAAGTCGGTGATAAGACGCCTTTCCTCATTCCGTTTCTCACGATCGCGCTGATTCCCTCGGTCACCATTTACGGCACACTTCGCATCGCGATCGCGCGTGAGCTGGGACAGGATTATGTCGTTACCGCACTAGCCAAAGGGTTAACCCGCAGAGAGGTGCTTATCTCTCACGTTATGCGAAATGTCATGGCTGATTTGCTGGCGATCTTGCCCAAAGCGACCACACTGGCACTGGCCAGTATGGCTGTTGCAGAAGCTATCTGCGGAATCTCCGGTTTGGGTGGATTTATCGTCTCCCCAGCATTACAGAGTGTCTCCTCCATGTCGGCTATCTGTATGGCACTTGCGCTAGTCGCCATGGCTTTTCATGTATTCTACGCATTGCTGCGCAAGAAGTTTATTGTTCAGACAGGGGAGGTGGTTTGACGATGATGAAACGCTCATCAACTGCTTACTACTGTTCGATTGCCATCATCGTGCTCATCCTGCTTGTGATGATATTCGGCACTTGGCTGATGCCCCATGGGATTGCACCGGAAGACAAGATTAATATGCTCCAATATCAAGAAGACGGTAAAACGAGATACAGTATTCCGCCATACGCGCCGAACAGCACCTTCCTGTTGGGCACCGATCATAGGGGCTTTGATGTGCTGAGTTTATTGCTGAATGGGTTGAAATATACATTAGGCACGGCGCTAGCGTTGACCTTGTTTCGCTTTGTGTTTGCCCTCCCATGGGGATTTTGGAGCGGGAGCACTGGCAGAGGAGGGGGCATTCTTCGCTCCATGCAGTGGGTCGTTTCCTCTATGCCTGCGTTTATATTCTTGTTCCCGCCTTTAGCAGGCATGTACTTTGGGCTGCGGCTTGATCAGGGGTTGAAGGCAGACCCGCATTACCAGCTGTTGTTCTCGGTTACTTTTGTTAGTCTAGTCACATTCATTGGGATATTCCCATTAGCCCATCAGATAGCAGATCGGACACGTTATTATAATGAACGACTATTTATTGAAGCTTCACGTTTGATGGGCGGTTCTGTGTTCCATCGAACGATGCGACATTTGGTTCCCTGTATGAGAAATGAAATGTTGTTCATCTTCCTTAGCGAGTTCATGCAGGTGCTCTTCTTGTTAGGGCAGTTGGCTGTATTTAATATTGTACTTGGCGGGGTTGAGACAATTGGTGATAGTGATGCAGGCTATTCAATCGCCATCACAACATCGGGTGAATGGTTATCGCTAATCGCCTATGGCTCTAGGTACATTAGACTGCATCCATGGATTATTCTGAGTGCAGGAACCAGCTTCGCAGGACTTTTTCTGGCGCTGCAGTTTTTCTTGAATCAGCTCAAACGCCGCTACGGCAGTGAACGTCAATTAATGTGAAGCAAAAAAGGTCGGGGTTCCATCCTGAGGATGGGCTCCGACCTTTTTCCATATGAATTATCGACGTAATGAGCTGAGTTGGATGTCCAATCTAGCTGCTACGCCAGCAGGCGCTGCGTCACTACGAGGTCCACCAAAATTAAAAGCGATGATGACGATGTCATTACGACCCTGTCTCAAGAAGCGACGTACGTTGAAGGTGCGACCAGTGTTGTAGAATGGAGGGGTATTCTGCGGTGCATCATAGACCACTGGCACTCCGTTAATGATCACAACAGCGTAATTGTCGACCGACAAGAAGAGGGATGCGGCGAGAATGGCTCTCCGCTGCGAGAGCGAGAATCGTGTCGAAATGACGGCATTCTCAGCGCTCAGATTGCCGGAGTACCACACATAGTTGGCGTTAGTAACCGGTACCCATGCTGGATTACGAGGGATAATCTGGGCGTTGAACCAAGAGTTATCGGTTCCGATCGAGATGATACGCTGGCTCAGGAAGCGGCCTGCTCCCAATCTGTTGTGTTTCTTCAATTGGGCATGGTACATCAGCAGGGCTTTCGTTTTTGGTAAGCCTGAACATCTAGGTAGTCTAACAATTTTAGTGGGTCTCCCTGCGATACGTTGTTTCTTAATCATCTAACCATCTCCTATCAAGTTATGAATATACTTGCTTAGTATTCTATGTTTGATAGAGAGATTTGCGAGGGTGAAAGCTGATAGAGTTCTAGAGAAATAGCCCCAAATTTGCACCTTTGACATAAAAAACGTAAATTAAATGTTATTATAACACATAATATATGTTAAAATAATGAAAAAACATGAGGGGGACACCTACGTGGATGACAAAAATGATAAAACCAAAAGACTCTCCGTTTACTTACCGGAGAAAGTAAAGTTGGATCTGGAGCAAATGGCCGACGAAACGGGTCTGTCGATGACACAGTTAATTGTGATGGCCACGCACGGCTTGCTAGCCAACTACTCCGCGCAGGGTGGCGCTATTTTCGCTGATTTATTGGCAGCCAGACAACGAATTCTCCACGAAGTGAAGGATAAGCATCAGCTTATAAACGAAGAAAAAGTGAAAATGCAAGAATACTACGGTGCCCGAGCGGAGGAGTATGAACGGATTTACCATCGGGAGGACGGGGAGTTCCAACAAGAGCTTGGTCTCTTAAGCGAAATGGTGAAGAAGCAGGTGGAAGGTCGCAACGTTCTTGAGGTAGCCTGTGGGACCGGGTATTGGACCGAAATTGCTGCGAGTACGGCTAAGCACATTGTAGGTGTTGATATTCGTCCTGAAGTGCTGCAAATTGCTAAGTCGAAGCCTTGGCCAGCTTCCAATGCAGCATTTGTTCTGGGGGATGCGTACCAGCTCTCCGAAGTGACAGGGGCATTCGATTTTGGTCTAGCCAACTTCTGGTTCTCGCATATTCCGAAGAATCGAATCGAGTCATTTCTGCAGAGTTTCCACCAACGTTTAGGCACAGGTGCTCGCGTCTTTATCGCCGATAATGTTTACGTACCCGGGAGAGGCGGAGAGTTGATAACAAATGAACATAGTGAGGATACCTACAAAAGACGCGAGTTGGCTGACGGATCCATGCATGAAATTATCAAAAACTACTACACATATGAGGAACTGAACGACATTTTCAAGCCTTTATCTCAGCATTTGCGAATATTTGTGGGAAGCAGCTTCTGGTATGTCAGTTACACAGTTGCTTGAAATAGAAATGGATAGGTAAAATATCCATTGACCGAATATGTTACTTGAGTTACATTTGTTATTAAAGTAACATATTCGGAGGGGTTAACAATGAGCATTTTTTCGAAAATATGCAATTGGTTTATGGCAACATCAACTTGGATTCAAGCATTGACATGGTTTGTTGCCTCACAAATCGTGTATTTTACTATGTTGTTTGTGACCATTCCAGCCATTCAGAATAAGGCAAATGGCATGAAAATGTTTGACTTAATGACTACGGGTTATTCGCCGCAATACGTTACATCTTTCCTAGAGGCGATTGGGGAGACGGGGCGGAAGTTATACTTAACGAATCAAATGCCATTGGATCTTATCTATCCAAGTTTAATGGCCATTACTGGCGCACTGTTCATTGCTTTATTTTCAAAAAAAATCAACCATCGTTTAGGTGTTATCCTGTTTATCCCTATTTTCGGAGCTGTGTTTGACTATTTTGAAAATATTATGGTAGCCGTGATGCTGCTTTCCTTTCCTAATATCCCAAAACCGATCGCCTTGTTTGCTAGTCTATTTACGGTTTTGAAAACTATTCTTGATACTTTATACTTAGTGCTACTAGTAGTGTTGTTCGTTATATTCCTATACAAAATTATACGTGGAAAAAGGAAAATTGAAGGCAGGAGTGCAAATTCTAAGTAAGGTGGTCAAATGGATAATAATCTTCCTTTAAGAGAACGAAAAAAATATCAAACGATGTTAAGTATTCTAGATGAGTTTTTACTTTCGCTTGAAAGTCATCATTTTGATGAAATCCATATTGAAGATGTATGTAATCGGGTAAGTATTTCGAAGGTAACTTTTTTTAGGTACTTTACTTCCAAAGAGGAAGTTCTCGACTATTTTGTGCTGCAATGGTGTTATCAAAGAAGTGTTGAGATAGATAAGGGAACCTATTTCGGAATAGATGGCATACGTCAAGTTTTTAGAACTGCAGCAGAAATACCTCATGCTAAGAAAATTCTGATTGCCATCATTCAATACTATTCTAAATTAAAAGCTGCACCAACGAAAAAGGAACTCAGTGAATATGAGCGCTATATTATCTCGCAAAACTCAATAGAAGGAATTCATATTCAAATTCTTCCTTTAGAAGCTTTATTTCATGTCTATTTATCGCAAATAGAGAACTTGTCGGAATCGAAGATATTGCTCTTTTCGCGTCAGTTGGTATCACTTTTCTATGGGATTCCGTTTCAGGTTCATATTCAAATGTTGGAATCTAAGACATTGATAGAAGCATATATGGATAGTGTAGACAGTTTATTGGTAGCAATTACTCATGATATCCATTAGGCCAACAAAAAAAGCTTAGTCAAGGCCCGCGGCTGCTTTCTGACTAAGCTTTTCTCCATATTATTATTTATTATTTTCATTTTCATTTTGTCGTCTTTTCATTACGTTATTCACTAAGTTTTGAGTTGCGTCTTGTGTGGATCCAGTTACGTTTTCAATGGCGTTTTGTACATAATTCGTTGCGGATTGAACTCCGTTTTTAAAGATACTGGTTTTGTTAACATCAACGTTATTCGGATTACTCGTATTGTTTGACATCGTTCATTCCTCCAATGATATTCTAGAGAGACTGTCGTTTGATTAATTATGCTTTCTTACAACTGGTACACATAACTTCTACAACATCGTTCAACTGCGAATAGGGATTCACTCATCCAGCAACCTCAACCTAGCATATATGACGATTGATCCCGATTTAAGACACCTGCATGTAGAGCAAGATTGGTTGAATGAATCGACGGTCTCCTAGATGTAATATTTGAACTCTCGTTTGACCTTACCTATTGATCTCATCGTCTTCCGTAGTCTCGTTTAACTCCTGCTCGGCATCCATCTCAGCGGCGGCATCGAAGACATTCTCTTTCGGCACCTGAGTTATATCTTCCTTTTGCTGAACCCAGTAACCAACGTTACGGTACCAATATTGAAACGAATCGTCCAATTGCAGCTCTCGGTTGCGATCCTCGTTAACATCGGAGTCAACTTCTAACCCCTCTACGAGGAATCCGTCTTCACGATTCTGTTTTCGATTGATATCATCAGGTGTATTCACGTTAAGTTTCCCTCCTAAACATTCTTATCATAACGCTCCTCCATCCTTGTAAGGATTAATCTGCATAGATAGGGAACGATTTATACAAAATCTCTAATGCCCAGAAGTAAATTTAAGGCCGAGAACGCCAACTAGGATCAGAATCATGAACAAGATCCTTGTTAAACTAATGGGTTCATCTAGAAAGAGGGTGCCGATTATAATCGCGCCGACAGCACCAATTCCGGTCCAAGCCGCGTATGCTGTGCCTATAGGGAGAGTTTTTGTTGCTACCGCTAAAAAATAGAAACTTACAATCATCCCTGCGATCGTGACGAGGGAAGGAACTAAACGTGTAAAACCATTCGAAAATTTCAACGAGATCGCCCAAAGTACCTCAAATACACCTGCAATAACGAGATATAACCATGCCATGATGAATCACTCCTCTTAAATTTCTTATACGTACCTATTATGCCGCAAAAAAGGAAAAAGCCTGGAAGTTATATCGCTAAAGCGATATGACTCCCGGGCTTTTTCCCCTCCGTGACCACAGCGTATTCGCTGCGTGTTTCCCCTCGGACCAGTCTGACGATGAACGCCACGGAACCCTAGAAAACAATATGCCGTTATTATAGAACGGCTAACATACGATGTCAAGTTACAAGATTTGCAAATGAATAAAAGCCCTGAAAGCTGCTCTTTCGAGCGGGGCTTGTCCGGGCTTTATTCATGAGTCTTGCAGAGTTTACTTGGATTCAGCAGTTAGTTGATTGTAGATATCATCCCACAGAACTCGTCTGGCTGATACATACCGCTTCGCGTAATAAGATTGGCTAAGTTTGCTTTTCACTATACCTTCATCGGAAGCAGAGTGAATGAATTCACCGTTTCCAAGATAGATACCAACGTGAGAAATGCCATTGCCGCCGCTTGTGTCAAAGAACACAAGATCACCTTTACGAAGATCTTTTTTGTCAACCCAGAAGCCTTCTTTATTTTGAGATGATGAGCTATGAGGAAGATCAATGCCGAATTTGTCGAAAACGTATGAGGTAAAACCAGAGCAATCAAAGCCCTTTGTGGTTGTTCCTGCCGTTCTGTACGGAATTCCGAGCAATCCGTCAACCGTTTCATCCAAAGTGGATTGGGCCGCTGACACGCTTCCTAAACCGATACTCAAAAACAAAACAAGGCTAAAAACAAGAGCAACAATCTTTTTCAACTGCTTGTCTCCTTCCGGTGCCTACGAGGTTAGCTGGAGGGTTCGGTTGAAGGTTCCCTATGATCCCTGTCTTGCAAGATCAATTCACCCGGTGTGGTTCCCCCGTTTCCCCAAGAAATGAGGAATTCGGCATGAAATATTTGGTTTTTTTTGATGCTAGTCCTTGTAATTCGTCATAAACATTTAAAATCCTCCTTTTCTATGAGTCTACTCATTAAAATATGCAAGTTTATTAGGGAAATAAACAAAAAAAAGCCCCTTTTGCAAGGGGGGAGAAGAAAATGTGCTAATTTCAGCTTATTTATATGCACTTAGCCGTTCATTTTGGCAGATAGAAGCTGATATTGGGAAGTTATGGCCCACATTTGGAAGAAAATGTGGAAAAGCGGAAAGAGCTGATAAATGATTAGTGCTACCAGACCTGCCCAAATGTAAGTTGCAGTGACTGTGACCCCTGCCAATAGTCCTGAGGCGATTAGGAGGATAAGTGCAAGCCCGATAATAGGAAGCAAAGAGCGAACGAAAGTGATGACGGTGGATAAAATGCCAAGTTTGGCAGCAATCGCGAACTGCACGTACATAAAAAGAAGATGTAAGAGAAAGCCATAGACGAGCATGCCGAGAAGCCAAGGCAGTAATTGGAGGGCCGCTTGCTCATACGATGTGGTATGTGCGAATTGTTTTTGCGCTTTAGGAAACAGCCATATGAGCGGCAGCAAAGAAAGCGAGATTCGAACGACATATGCGATTAGGAATGGGAGCATAAGCTCCTTTATGCCTCGGAAAAAGCGATAGCCGGCATTTTGCTGGGAATGGGTCAGCGAGTAGTAGACGCCGCTATTCAATATTGGAGTGAGCAGCATGCGAACAACAAGTAGAGCAGCCAGCCACCAAAGGTAGGAATGGCTAAGATCGGTTTTGACAAGTTGGAACTGTCCTTCAGCTAGAAATAGCTGCAGCGCTTGCTTCGGTTGCTCGCCACCAGGATAGCGGTGCATGAGAGGGACGAGAACACCCTGTACAAGCTTATACAGCAGGATGCCCCAGCCCATCTGATACAGGAACAAGACGATCGTGGCGAAAGGTTGCCGTAAAGCCGCCCTGAAGCCAGACTTGATATAAGTTGCCACAGTTGTCCCTCCTAAGAGTTTTCCGTAGGAAAACTTTCTTCGTAAGCATGTGCACTAGAGTTTTGCTTTAGCCGCTTACCAGGCGACCCAGCCGAAAATGGCTTGCAGGAATTGAATGAGACCGAGATTTAGGCGGATTTTCCACTTGGTATTCACTTGCGTTTGCATAAAATTATTAATATGTTTATTTTCCAGCACGAGCGAGTAATTAGGATCAATTCGAACCCAGTCTACAGGAGTCTTGTGGGTTAGTTTGAATTCGATACTGCTTTCTTTCCCGTCCCATGTTTTATCAAGCACTGTGCCGTCAGAGAAATGGAACTGGATCGGCACCTCGGGCGAATTGCCGCCTCGTTTGGAGATGAGAACGGCACTTTCGTAGGACTCTGCCCCTTTGCTGCCCACGGATTTGACGCGAATGCTCTCCACGGTGTAGTCCATCATCATGGCGCCATATACATATTGATTAAAGAAATCATCCCACTTCGTTTTGCTCACTTCTTCGACAACGTTCTGAAAGTCCTTTGTAGAAGGGTGTTTAAATTCCCAACGTTGGAAATAAGTGCGCATAATGCGGTCCATCGTTTTGCTGCCAACCTGCTTCTCAATGGCTTTAAGCACGAGCTTACCTCGTGTGTACACATTCTCTGCGTATTGATCATGTCCCGTATAGGCCCACGAGTTCTGCTGTAGAGTATGTGGAGATGTAATAAAGCTGGATTCGACAGGTAAATTAGGGGACACCCCGTACTCCGCTTCCATGACTTTATCCTCCGCATAGGAGGTAAAGCCCTCATCCAGCCAAGCTTCTTCGAATTCATTGCTCGCTACGAGTCCGTAGAAGAACTGATGTCCAATCTCGTGAACAACGACACGTTCTAGCTCTAGATCTGGTTTCTTGTCGCTAGCATCCCACGACGTTACCAAAGTTGGATATTCCATACCGCCAACACCATTGCCTCCTGGGGGAGGTACGACAATCGAAAGGGTTGAATAAGGATACGATCCGTACCATTGGCTGTAGCGGGAAAGTGCCTTTTTGGCAGCGTACATATAACGGTCCTTCAAGTCCTGATGATTGGGATCGAGATAGAGCTTGATCTTGACCCCGGGTATTTGTGCGGTCGAGTAGGGTTCTTCCACATAAACGAAATGAGGCGATGCCGACCAAGCGAAGTCATGCACATCATCCGCATAAAATTGGTACGTCTTCATTCCGTTGTCGGTTACAGCAGGCTTAACCGGGAAACCGGTAGCTGCTACGATGTAGTTCGCCGGCACTTGAATTTTCACGTCATACATCCCGAAATCGGCATAAAATTCCGAATTTCCATGGTATTGGTGGAGATTCCACCCTGGCTCTGTACGTCCTCTTGTTCCAACCCTTTCATAGGCAGCAACTTTAGGGAACCATTGTCCGGCCATGACGAATTCATCCACATAGCCCATTCTTGCGAAGGCGGCAGGCAGCTTGACGAGGAATTCCGTCTTGATCGTAACTTTCTCCCCGGCTCCTACCGGCTTAGGCAGCGGGATTTTGAGCAGCGTGTGATCGTCCTTGTTGCCGTCATCGGGCTGCACGAATGCCATGCGCATACTGAGATCCTCTCCGTCAACCGTTTTTACAGAAAGCAACTTCATACTGCCACTGCTGTCAGCCTTGGCTTCATCTTCACGCAGCTTACCACCTGATTCACGCATAAACGTCGTTTTCTTTGAGGCGAACGCATTAGGATACAGATGAAGGTAAAGCTCTTGCACAGGGACGGTTCCCGGATTTTCCCAAGTCAACGTTTGCTGCCCATTGAGCTGCCTCGTTTCGGGCGTATAAGCAACGCTCATGTGATACTCCGCAATTCGATAGCTAAGCGCAGTTGGTGCTTGCTTCTCTAATGGCTTGCCGCTATCTGCAGGCTGCATGTCCGGCGCCGGAGCAGACTTTTCATCCATAGAGACGACTGGAATGGCTAATTTACTTGCAGATGGGAGCAAATTTTCAGACAGCAGGACAGCGCCTGCTGCAAGGAGCATGACAACGAACCATTGAACCTTGCGGTTTTTGAATAGAACACTCATGATATCCACCCCGCCTAAACAAGCATCTACAGCATGTATATGTAGACAACCTAGGGAATATTTCTGAGGTTGGAAAAGAATTGTTAGAAGGAGGGGGAACGAAGTGGCTAAATAAGGAGTCTATAAGGTATAAGGGGTGTGGAAATCGATGAATAAATTTCGAAAAGTGATTGTTGTTTTGAGCTGCTTCATTGGTCTGATTGTTCTCATTGCTTTGCTCTCACAATTTTCTTGGTTTCCCAAAGCAGTTAAAGTACAATCTCCGGAACAGGTTGCGCCGGCAGCGGAGCTAGATAAGGCCAAGGTAAGTCCACTTTTTCAAAGTGGCAGCTATCATTTGCAAGGTGAGAAAGGAAAGATCGGCCTCCTGAGTCCAGGTGGTTATAAGGTCAATACGCCTAACAAGTATATGTGGCACATATGGAAGCAAGGCGAGCCTCTGACAGGGAAGAAGTTCCGCGTTGAAGCAGTTAGTGCTGCGACCGGAGAGAAACGGCAGGTTCTACTGCAGGATAATGCTCTAGTCGGGGAAATGAATTGGCCGGGAACGGCACCGATGAATGGGGCTGATGCGGGTTTCCCCACGCTGATGAGGTTTGATGACGCGGGGGTGTGGCGTTTGGATGCTTTTATAGATGAAAGAGCAGTCGGCAGTATCACGGTGGAAGTGAAGTAGAAAAAGACGGTAACGAGTAAACGTTCTCCACACTAACAACAACCAGACCTTGTTCTGGAGGATGACTTTAGCTACAATGAGAGCAAAGCGTCATTTTAACATTACGAAGACTGGAAGGTGCCCTCATGGAAGCGGATAAAAAGAAGCTGGCCTTAAATATAGTAAGTTCCAAAGTGAACCATAAAGGATTCGGTGCCGGAGCGATCGATCTAAGCAACGTATCTGGTGTCATTATTGACGGAGATGAAGCCTACCTGGACGAAGGTACACTTCATGCCAAAAGTAAGATCGAAAAAGGCATTAAATTCTCAATAAACAAAGAAGATGTGCCTAATGGCCGTAAAGCTTGGATCGTTTGGGTGGCAGTAGACCGTACGGAAGAAGGAGCTTACTACGCTGGTATGACAGCTTGCGAAATGTTGATTGACACAGAAGCTCGCAGAGGGTGGAAAATTCTAGCCGAGCATGTGAACAAGATGGATGCTGCAATGAAGCGTAAATTCATCTTCGACGGCTTGGATGACAAGGAGCGGGCGCTGCTCAAAAATCAGCTGATCGCACACAACGAGGAATGGTGGAATCGCTCGGATCAAGCATTGAGAGATGCACTTTCATAAGCGATTACACGCATAAATCGAGATTATGAACATTATGTGTCATCCATTGTTACGTTTGGGTGAACCGAGTATACTAGACCCTAGTGTATGTTACCTCATATACTAGGACAGCAAAAAGGCAGACTAAGACGCGCTTAGTTCTGCCTTTTTGTGTAGATAAGAAAGTATAGGTTTTATACTTTTGCTTCGCATCTACCTTGACAAACGCGCTCGTCCCAGAAGGACGACGGAGTCGTTTATCCTTGGTTCTCTGGAAACAGGTGGATTAGTCGTTCCACCAGCGTTTGATATCATTCCACCAAGAGCCGTTTTGACCTTTGGGGGTGCCCTTTGGATCATCGTTCGAAGCTGGCTTCGCAGGTTTGCCTGTGCAGAACGTTGTCGGCTCCGTGCCAACCAGGAAAGCCTCCATATGTGAGTTCGGACAGTCCTCATTGGACAGCTTACCGCTCACCGGATCAATATAGACACTGGTTACCCCTTCAGGAATCGGGAACAACTTTGGCGGTATCGCCTCTAACGTTTGTTCCGTGAATTCTGCGAAAATGGGAGAAGCCAAATGAGACTCAACAGTGGAAATATCCCTACTCTTATCATAGCCGACCCATACAGCAGTTGCGAGCTCCGGTGTGAAGCCAACCAGCCACGCATCGGTGTCGGTCGTACCGGTTTTGCCGGCTATCGGACGCTTAATCGTACTGGCTACGCGGTTACCGGTTCCGCCCTCTTCGAACACGCTCTCCATCAGATTCGTCATTACATATGCGACAGCAGGATCAAGTACAGGCTCCACTTTGGGGCTCGCTTCATATAAGATTTGACCGTTCGCATCCTCAATACGCACAATCGCTGTCGTCTCCTGATGAACGCCTTGATTCGCAATTGTACCGAACGCTGACGCCATTTCGAGAGGGCTTACGGGGAAGGACCCCAGAGCCAGTGACGGCAGCGGCTTCATCGGAGATGCAATGCCCAGCTTGCGGGCCAGTTCGATAACCTTCGCAGGACCGACATCCAGAATCGTATGCACCGCATAGATGTTGTCCGACTTCGAAATCGCCTGCCGCATATCAATATTTACATTGGCATACTGATCATTGAAGTTTCTGGGTGTGTACCGTTGACGGCCTTCATCGTAGGTGAATACCGTCGGCTCACTTTTTACCTGCGTCACAGGTGTATAACCATTTTGCAGAGCGACCATATAAACAATGGGTTTAAAAGAGGACCCCGGCTGTCTCGTATTCGAGAGTGCACGGTTGAACTGATTCTCGGAATAGTCGCGACCGCCGACCATCGCTTTAATTTCTCCCGTCCTTGGATCGATTGCCACGAGAGCGGCTTGAAGGTCTGTTTTACCCGTCAGTTGTTTCGTAATCACGCTCTCGGCAATCTGCTGAGCATTTTTATCCAGTGTTGTGAAGATACGAATGCCGCCCTGATCGAACTGTTCCTCCGATATGCCCAGCTTATCCGTTGCCAGTGCGCGCACATAATCCCGGAAGTAGGGGGCTGCGGCGGGCTTCTTCTTCGTAAGCGGCTGAATCGTCAGCTTCTCTTTGCCTGCGGCGTCAGCGGCGCTTTGTGTAATGAAGCCACTTCGCACCATCGTCTGCAGCACCACTTTTTGCCGATCCATCGCATTCTTCAGATCATAATACGGCGAGTAGTAGCGTGGACCTTTGGGGACACCAGCGATCATCGCGCTTTCCGCCAACGTTAATTCACTGGCATGCTTGCCGAAGAAAAGCTCGGAAGCCGTTTCAATCCCATACGTCGAATGACCGTAATAGATCTGATTCAAATAATTCGTTAGAATTTCATCCTTCGTCAACTGCATTTCCATTTGGACAGCGAACACGGTTTCTTTGATTTTACGCGACCAAGTCCGATCATGATTTAAATATAAATTCCGAGCTAATTGCTGTGTTATCGTTCCTGCACCTTGCACCTTAGCCATGGCTTGTACATTGACAACAGCGGCCCTGGCAACGGCCTTCACATCCACGCCAAAATGATCATAGAAATGCTGATCCTCCACAGCGAGCGTCGCTTTAATGAGATAAGGCGATATTTCGTCCAGTGAGACGACTTGTCGATTCTGCCCGGAATAAAAGGTGTCGATCAGTTCGCCATGTGTATCGTACATTTGTGAAGTTTGCAGCATTTTGGTGACAGGCAGTGTTTGAGCACGCAAATAGACGAGACAGCCAGCGGCCACGATGAGGAGCAGAACGCAGGAAGTGAATAGGAATGAGAACATTTTCTTGATACGGCGCATCCAACGCATAGACGCAGGTACCTCTTTCTCCCTAGGTGCTTGTGGTGTGCCTGTGGATGGCTGACGATGGTTCTCGTTCTCGGACATCTCTTCTTACCTCCTTTCTCCATGCTCTAAGGCATTACTATCCAGTATGGAAAAGCATGGCAGTCCGTATTCAACGAATTGTAAATATTTTTTATTAAATGTCCAAAAAACCTAGGAAAATATTGCATTTTGGGGGTAATGAACTATAATACAATTTGTGCGTATGAGGGTGACTGGAAATTACAACACTGCTTCGCATGACTTTTCCAACTGGTGGAACACTGTTAGAGACAACGAATGTCAGGATTTATTCATCCAAATATAGCAGCGAAAGAAGGTATAAACATGGAACTGTGGTACACAGAGAAACAAACCGATAGCTTCGGCATTACAGCAAAAGTAAAAGAGACATACGTTAGAGAACAAACGGACTTCCAAGACCTTTCGATGATCGAAACCGAAGAATGGGGAACAATGCTTACCCTGGACGGTATGGTTATGACAACGGTAAGAGACGAATTCGTCTATCATGAAATGGTAGCGCACCCGGCGCTAGTTACCCACCCGAACCCAGAGTACGTGCTTGTAGTAGGCGGCGGCGACGGCGGAGTAATCCGTGAAATCATGAAGCACCCGAAAGTGAAAAAGGCAGTTCTTGTTGATATCGACGGCAAAGTAATTGAGTACTCCAAAAAGTACCTGCCAACCATTGCCGGCGAACTGGACAACCCACGTGTAGAAGTTATTGTTAACGATGGCTACATGCACATTCACGATCACAAAAACACCTACGACGTTATCATGGTCGATTCCACTGAACCTGTTGGTCCAGCTGTTGAGCTGTTCTCCAAAGGCTTCTACCAAGGTATCTTTGATGCGTTAAAAGAAGACGGTATCTTCGTTGCACAAACGGATAACCCTTGGTTCAAAGCAGACCTGATCCAAACGGTTAACCGGGATGTCAAAGAAATCTTCCCAATCGTACGTGTTTACAGCGCGAACATTCCTACGTACCCAAGCGGTCTCTGGACCTTCACAATGGGCAGCAAAAAGCACGATCCACTGCAAGTTGAGGAATCAGCAATCCCAGAATTCCCAACGAAGTACTACACACCACGCCTACATAGTGCGGCATTTGTACTGCCTAAATTTGTTGAAGATTTAATTAAGTAAGACTCCATTAACGTCAACATAGTAAAGTCGTCAGCTAATCTCGATATTTAGAGGAGCTGACGGCTTTTTTTGGAATAAACTTCATAATAACTTTAGAATACTGTCATACCGTTGTCAGTCAATCCAAGATATACTAGAAACAAATAACAGTAGGACAGGATGAAGAATCACCTAATGGGAATCCAGCCAATCCTGTACCACCCATGGAGGTAATAGTGATGTTTGCTACGGTAGAAAGTTTTATTAAAGAATATCAGCAAGAATCCGCTACGACGCAACAACTGCTTGATGCCTTAACGGATGAATCTCTGCAGCAGCCTCAAGCCGAAGGCTATAGAACGCTTGGGTTTATAGCGTGGCACTTGGTTCACAATGATAAGGGTATGCTGCATATGGCTGGTTTGAAGTTTGAAGCGCCATCTGCGTCCAGCGAACCACCATCACATGCCGCTGCGATTGCGGACGCCTACCGAGCTACTTCACAAGGGATTATCGAAGCAGTTCGCACACAACTTACTGACGCAAAGCTGCAAGAAGTTGTTCATATGTTCGGTATGCAGTGGACGATCAGCGAGACGTTGTACAACTACGTTAAGCATGAGATTCACCACCGCGGCCAGCTGACGATACTTATGCGCCAAGCGGGTGTGCCTGTCATTGGGGCATATGGTCCAGCGAAGGAGCAATGGGCAAACGTAGGAATGCCGATTCCTGCTTTTTAAAAGTGCAGATAAAATTGAATAGGTAGAGATGGGAAGCCTTTAAATCCGCTTTACAGTGGATAGGGGCTTCTTTTCGTTAACGATGACAACGAACTAATCTCTTCCGTACATTGAATTCGGCGAACCTTTCATATAAACTAATACCTAACTTGCCTTATCTGACATAAGGTGCAAACAGGTATTGCAGAATAGGAGAATGACGGACCATGACGGCTAAGCAACGTGTGCGGATCCGAATTGAAAGTCGAAGCGGGAGCGAGACAACCGTGCAGAAAGCGCGAGGGGATCTTTATCGTAAAGGCAATCACACGTACATCCGCTATGAAGAAGAGCCTAACGAGCTTGGACGAACAGTGACGCTCATTAAGCTGGAAGACAATCAGATACGAATCGTCCGCCAAGGAGATGTGCAAGCAGAGCAAACATTTCTACCCGGAGAGAAGAGGATTGGCTTTTATCAAACACCTCAAGGTAGATTGGAACTCGAAATCGAGACACATGAGCTAACCTCGGAAGCCGTACATGGCATCGGTATCACAAGGTGGAGCTATGATTTATATGCATCAGGCACTCATGCGGGAACATACAGGATCAAGTTGTTAATTCAGGAGGAGTAAGACGAATGGATGTACTAAACGAAGTTAAAGCCATTGTTAAACAAGCCATTATTGAAGCAGTTACAGCTGCAGGTATTGTGGACGCGGCGCAAATACCGGAGATTATTCTAGAAGTCCCGAAAGAGAAGACGCATGGGGATTTCGCAACGAATATCGCGATGCAGCTTACCCGAATTGCTAAGCAGAACCCAAGACAAATTGCCGAGCAAATTATCGCTAGCCTGCAAAAGGATAAAGCCAATATCGCAGAAGCGGAAATTGCGGGTCCTGGTTTTATTAATTTTAAAATGAACAAAGTGTACCTATACCCGGTTATTGAAAATGTTCAAAAACTAGGTGATCGGTACGGTGCGACGAACGTCGGTCAAGGGCTTAAAGTGCAAGTGGAATTCGTAAGCGCGAATCCAACGGGTTCTTTGCATCTGGGACATGCTCGTGGAGCGGCAGTGGGGGACGTGCTGTGCAACGTGCTTGATCTGGCTGGATATGACGTATCCCGAGAGTATTACATCAATGATGCTGGTAACCAAGTGGTCAATTTGGCCAAATCGATCGAAGCCCGCTATCTGCAGGCACTCGGACAAGAAGCAGAGATGCCGGAAGACGGGTACTTCGGTGAAGATATCAAAGGCTTTGCCGCGGATCTTGCAGCGGAAGAAGGGGATCGCCTTCTCAGCTTGCCAGAAGATGAGCGTCGTGCTTATTTCCGTACCTATGGACTCAAAAAAGAACTCGACAAAATCAAACGCGATTTGGGCCGCTTCGGTGTTCATTTCGACAATTGGTTCTCCGAAACATCGATTTATGAAGATAACCTCATTCCACCCGTTCTCCAAGAGCTGCGGGATAATGGACACATATATGAAGAAGAAGGCGCGACTTGGTTAAATACAACACCACTGGGTGACGACAAGAATCGCGTTCTGATTAAGAATGACGGGTCCTTTACTTACCTTACTCCCGATATTGCCTACCATCGCAATAAATTTGGGCGCGGCTTTGAGCGTTTGATAAATATTTGGGGCGCGGATCATCATGGCTACATTCCACGGATGAAAGCAGCTATGACAGCGCTTGGTTTTGAATCGGATCGACTCGTTGTATTAATTGCCCAAATGGTGAGCCTTTTCCAAAATGGGGAAAAGGTGAAAATGTCCAAACGGACTGGCAAAGCAGTTACGATGGAGGATCTTATGGACGAAGTCGGCGTAGACCCGATTCGTTATTTCTTCGCGATGCGCAGCATGGACTCGCATTTGGACTTTGACATGGACTTGGCGGTTTCTCAGTCTAATGAGAACCCTGTGTTCTATGTGCAGTACGCACATGCGCGGATTTGCAGCATCTTCCGTCAAGCCGAAGAGCAGAACATCCAGGTGCTGCCGCTGGAGCAGGTAGACCTTAGCCAGCTTACGTCGGAAGCTGAGTTCGACTTGCTGCGCAAGATGGGCGAGCTTCCGGAGGAAATCGCCATTGCGGCCGATCAATATGCGCCGCATCGGCTTATCCGCTATGTCTATGAACTGGCAAGCCAGTTCCATAGCTATTACAGAGGCCACTATGTCATCACGGATGACGCGGCCTTGACCCAGGCACGCCTCGCCTTGCTCGGCGCGCTTCGCATTACCTTAGCCAACACGCTTCGCGTGGTTGGCGTATCCGCCCCAGAGCGGATGTAGCATCTGCTCCACAAAACCGAAGGGACGATCCCCATGTCTACGTAGACATGAGAGATCGTCCCTTTTTTTGTTAATACCAGAAGTATAAGTCATGGTGGACTTAACTTGTGGTGTATCTACTTTGACAAACGTTTCGCACCACGAAGACGGTTATCCTGCCATTTTAGAGTGTGAGCACTTCACAGTGTAATGCAACCCCTAGCGCATTTTTTCTAATTTGTTAGGCCCCTTATTCCTGGCATGCGAGTGGGATTGTTGTAAAACGTACAACAATTTCCCTATTATTTTGCTCCAAACGGAGAAATGTTGTATTCCGTGCAACAAAATAGCAGTATTTCATCCAAAGTGGCCATTTCTGGGCGAAAATGTTGTATTTTGTGCAATATTCGCAGGAATATCGGAGATTAACCTGACTAAAGTTGTACTTTGTACAACTTCTACACCAACCGCCGAAAGCGCCGGCGGGTTCCGCCTATAACTCTTGCTTCCGCACTTGCTCTCGCACTTGCTTCCGCACTTGCTCCGCACTTGCTCTCGCACTTGCTCTCGCACTTGCTCCGCACTTGCTCCGCACTTGCTTCCGCACTTGCTTCCGCACTTGCTCCGCTCTTGCTTCCGCACTTGCTCTCGCACTTGCTCCGCACTTGCTTCCGCACTTGCTTCCGCACTTGCTCTCGCACTTGCTCCGCACTTGCTCCGCTCTTGCTTCCGCACTTGCTCTCGCACTTGCTCCGTTCTTGCTTCCGCACTTGCTCCGCTCTTGCTTCCGCACTTGCTCTCGCACTTGCTCCGCTCTTGCTTCCGCACTTGCCCTTCGCCCCTGCTCCAACCACAGCCCAAGCATCCACCCGCCTCAGCCCTGCCGCGCCGCCCGGATCGCCCGCCGTGCGTTCAAATACCCGGGCTTCCAACGCGTAGTCTCTCGCTTGTTAAGGCCAACCGCGCAGCGGCGCAGCGCGCTTTTAATCTGCAGCGGCGACATCGGCTTGATCGATAACATCAAGGCGATGACGCCGCTGACATGGGCAGTGGCCATTGAAGTGCCACTTAGCTCGTTGTATTTGCCGTTAAGCCAGGACGAGTAGACCCGTTCGCCTGGTGCGTAGATATCAATTTGCTTCCCTCGGTTGCTGAAGGGAGCGATTTTGCCTAACCGAGTTGTAGCTCCAACGGAGACGACCTGGGGGAAACGGGCGGGGTAATCGACCGATTTCTTTTTGCCGTCATTGCCGGATGAAGCTACGATGACTTTACCTCTGTAATACGCGTTCATGACAGCTTGCTCGAGAGAACGGTTGTATGATTTCATACCGAAACTCATATTGATAATATCGAGGTCGTTATGAACACACCAATCGATACCGGCAATAATGTCCGAGACATAAGCGCTTCCAGCATGGTCAAATGCTTTTACCGGATGAATGATGGCTCTTGGAGCGACACCGACAATCCCTGAATGACGGCCAGCTGCCGCGATAGTTCCGGCGATATGTGTGCCATGTCCATTGTCATCATAGGGCAGCATGCTGCGGTTTAATAAATTGATGCCCCGTGATATCGAATTTCGTAAGTCAGGATGATTGTAATCAATTCCGGTATCGATGACCCCGATCCGAATATTCTGACCTACCGATTTGTTCCAGACTTCAGGCGCGCCTACTTGATCGATACCCCAAGGTATCGTGTGAGAGCCCGATAAATGGCTGGATCGTCTGGAGGTCATTTTGTTGCCCATCGCTTGGTGAACGGTTATTTTGGTATCCTCTACGATGTTCGGCACACCGGAGATACCTCTGAGCTTAGTATCGGGACGAAGCGTGCAGGAGAAGGCGTGAATGATACTTAGATCGCGGACCTTGGCAAGGTTTACGAACTGAGACTTCATCCGTTTCAGTGCTGATTTGCATGCGTAGTAGTCCTTAGCCGACGAGAAATGGATGAGATGCTTCTTGCCAGAATGCTTGGTGAGACCGATTTCCTCATGAAGCAAATGAAGAAAGGTGGCTATATCCATCGTGCCATCCCCCCATGACAGCTTAGAATCGAATCTCCCCTATCATATGTACAGGTCACCCCGTATGACCGTGTCATTGTCTCTACAGAAATAAATGGGTGCGAAGCCGTGTCAGATGCGTAGGTTTTACATAGGATAAATAGAGAGGCGCGGGCAGGAGTGTCTCTTTCTCAGGTAGTGGAAACGGCTGTGATTCATTCACACCGCTTCCTTAGGATACAGTCGCAAGCGGAGGGGGACCTTCGCTTGTATTCATTTTAGGGGATCGCTTTCTTCCCTGCGAAGGGGTGTATAAGGCATCTGCTCTAGAGGATTCTAAGTTGAAACGAAAGTATAAATTTAACTCTTGCTCCGCATCAAACTTGACAAACAAGTCCATACTCAGGACGATGGAAATAGTTTATCATTAGGGATAGTTGCATTTTTAGAAAAAATAGGTTTTACTTAATGAAGATATTGGATAAGGTAGATAGAAGAACTGAAGAAGACGATCACGATCGAAAAGGATGTGCCTTAGATGAGTAGCGAATACACACTCAAAATCACCACAGAGCAAGCGCGCGAAATGCCCATGGTGGATTTGGCGTTTGAATTACTGAAGTCGGCGAATACGCCGTTTTACTATCGTGACCTGATGGCTGAAATTGCTAAAATAAAAGGGCTGTCCGAGCAGCATGTTATGCAAGTGATTGCCCAACTATATACGGAAATCAACATCGATGGACGTTTTGCTTGCGTGGGTACGAACCTATGGGGTTTGAAACGCTGGTATCCTGTCGAGAAATCAGACGACGCGGTTGGTAACGCGAAGCGTCCAAGAATCATTAACGACGAAGATGACGATCTGGATGAAGACATCTACGCTGAAGAAGAAGATACATACGCAGAGGAAGATGAGTACGATACATTTGGTACCGAAACCGAAGAGGAAGAGGCGGAAGAGGATACTGAATTCTTCGAAGATGAAGAGATCGAAGAGGATCTTGGTGAAGCGGGTATTGAAGAAACAGACGAAGATAGTGAAGACGATTTAGATGAGGATTCCGATGAGGAAGACGAAGAAGACGATTTGGATGAAGAGGCTGAAGACGACAAATAACTTGTCTTGACAGCCCCTATCTGTTCAGAGTAAACTATTGCATGGGCTTTAAAAGAATCTTAACATTTCGCTCAAGCGTTCAAAAAGTGCCCCGTCACTACGGGTGTCACTTTTTTTGTTTTTTTTAGTGTTTTTTTTGTGTTTTTTCACTTTATTTTCATGAAAAGCCTTATTTAGCAGAAGCTAATGCTTACAAAGTCATTCTTCTGGCAAAAGATAAGCTTATGCCTTACGACGTAAGTTTCTTATATTACAAAACCATACTAAAACTCTAGGAGGCGTACATAGTGACAAAATACATTTTCGTTACGGGAGGCGTAGTTTCATCCCTTGGCAAAGGAATTACAGCAGCGTCCTTAGGGAGATTGCTCAAAAACAGAGGTTTGAAAGTTACCATTCAAAAGTTTGACCCGTACATTAACGTGGATCCGGGGACTATGAGTCCTTACCAGCACGGTGAAGTGTTCGTAACCGACGATGGGGCAGAAACGGATTTGGACTTAGGTCATTATGAGCGTTTTATTGATATTAACCTTTCCAAAAGTTCCAACGTAACCTCAGGTAAAGTATACTCCTCCGTCATTACCAAAGAGCGCAGAGGCGAATATCTGGGTGGTACGGTACAAGTTATCCCGCACATTACGAATGAAATTAAGGATCGCGTCCTTCGTGCAGGCCGTGAAGCGCAATCTGACGTCGTTATTACAGAAATTGGCGGCACCGTGGGCGATATCGAGAGCTTGCCTTTCTTAGAAGCCATACGTCAAATGAAAAATGATATCGGCCGCGAGAATGTCATGTACATTCATGTTACGCTGATTCCTTATATTAAAGCGGCTGGTGAAGTGAAAACGAAACCTACACAGCATAGTGTAAAAGAACTACGTGGTCTAGGTATTCAGCCTCACGTTATCGTTTGCCGTACGGAGCATTCCCTAACGGAAGATATGAAACGTAAGTTAGCTTTATTCTGTGATATCGATCCTACAGCTGTTATTGAGTGTAAGGATGCAGAAACTTTATACGAAGTTCCGATGATGCTTCGCGAGCAAGGGCTTGACGATTATGTGGTTAATCACCTGAAACTACGGACAAACGAGCCGGACATGAAGGAATGGGAAAGCCTTGTTCGTAAAGTTAAATCATTGACGAAGAAGACGGAAATTGCGATCGTAGGGAAATACGTTGCACTGCATGACGCTTACCTAAGTATTGTTGAAGCACTAGGTCATGCCGGCATCGATAATGACTCCGAAATTAATATCCGTTGGGTGAATGCAGAAGAAATTTTTGAGCATAATGTCCATCAGCTTCTTTCAGGTGTTCAAGGTATTCTTGTACCTGGTGGATTCGGTGATCGCGGTATTGAAGGTAAAGTGGAAGCGATCCGCTATGCCCGTGAAAAGGAAATTCCGTTCTTTGGGATTTGTTTGGGTATGCAAGTTGCTGTCATTGAATATGCGCGTTCCGTTACAGGCTTGGATGGTGCGAACAGCTCCGAGATTAATCCTACAACAGCTTATCCGGTTATCGATCTACTGCCAGAGCAGAAGGATATCGAGAATTTAGGCGGTACAATGCGTCTTGGTTTATATCCTTGTAAGGTTGTTCCGGGCTCTCTTGCTGAACAGTGTTACAATGATGAGCTTATCTATGAGAGACATCGTCACCGGTATGAGTTTAACAATGAATACCGCGAATTGATTGAATCTGCTGGTTTGCGCATTTCCGGTACATCACCGGACGGTCGATTGGTTGAGATGGTCGAGCTTCCAGGGCACCCTTGGTTCCTTGCTGTTCAATTCCATCCGGAATTTACATCGCGTCCGAATCGTCCGCAGCCGCTTTTCCGTGAATTCGTGAAAGCCGCTCAATTGATCGCTCGTTAATTCATGATATAACGGTTGTCCCTCCAGATAACCAACTTATTTGTAAAACTTTTCAATTAGTTTTGTCCCTCAGAAGGAAATCGAAAATGAATAGCGAATAACTTTAGAAACATATACATGGGAGTTTGTTATTCGTTTTCGGGAGGGAAATAGGCTGATGAAGAAAAAGGTATTGATTGTCGACGATCAAAATGGAATTCGTGTACTACTTATGGAGGTATTCAGTAACGAAGGGTACGATACCTATCAGGCTTCGAATGGCAAGTTGGCCTTGGAAATCGTGAAAAATTCTTCGCCTGATCTAATACTACTGGATATGAAAATTCCTGGTATGGACGGTCTGGATATTTTGAAACATGTTAAAGCCATTGATGCATCGATCAAAGTCATTATGATGACAGCTTATGGCGAGCTCGATATGATTAAAGAAGCAACGGATTTGGGTGCGATTATGCACTTTACGAAGCCTTTTGATATTGATGAATTACGTATGGCGGTTAATATGCAGCTTAATAATGAATCAAGCAGTGGTTTTGCAGTGGGATCCTAGTCATAGGGTCTTTTTTGTTGCCAAAAAACGAGGGCTTGGTTATCATTTGAAAATTTATGTGCTATAATAACTCAGGTATGACAAAGAGCGGTATGCGCATCTACTATAGGTTCTAGGAGGAAGAGAAACATGGCATTGGTTTCAATGAATGAATTTTTACCTAAAGCAAAAGCGAACAAATTCGCGGTGGGTCAATTTAATATGAACAACCTTGAATTCGCTCAAGCGATTGTGGAAGCTGCAATCGAATTAAAATCCCCGTTCATTTATGGTGTTAGCGAAGGCGCACTGAAATATATGGGTATCGAGTTTACAGTAGCAATTGCTGAAGCTGCAGCTAAAAAATCCGGTCTGCCGATCGCTTTACACTTAGATCATGGCAGTTCCTTTGAAGTAGCAATGAAATGTATCCGTGCAGGATTCAGCTCCGTTATGTTCGATGGTTCCCACTATTCTTTCGAAGAAAACATTCGTTTGACGAAAGAAGTTGTAAAAGCAGCTCGTGCAATGGGCGTATCCGTTGAGGGTGAGCTTGGAACAATTGGCGGCGTTGAGGACGACATCTCTGTTGATGAAGAGCACGCTAACCTTGCAAAACCAGAAGAAGCTATCCGTTTCTACGAAGAAACAGGTGTTGACTGTCTGGCTATCGCTGTAGGTACTGCACATGGTATGTACGCAGGCGAGCCTAACATTCACTTTGATATTATCGAAGCGGTTTCCAAAGCGATTCCAGTTCCTGTTGTTCTTCACGGTGGATCCGGCGTTCCTGACGAAATGATTCGTAAATCTATCGCGGCAGGCGTTGGCAAAATCAACGTTAACACAGAGAACCAAGTGGCTTGTACAGAAAATATCCGCGCAGCTCTGGCTAAAGATGCTAAAATTTATGATCCTCGTAAATATCTCACCCCAGCACGTAACGCTATGATCGAAGTAGTAAAATCCAAAATTCAATTGTTCGGAAGCAGCAACCAAGCTTAATTCCAATTGTATAGACAGGGTAGGAAATGCAGTAAGGCACAGACGGAAGATAGACGAAAGAATGTCGTCCGTCTGTGTCATTACGAGCGTTTCCTTCTTCTATTTTTTTGCGCTTATGTTCTCTGAGAGAACCATAGCTATTTTAGTTTTGTAAATGGTCGCTTTTTTATATGGATTTATAAGAAATTATTAATTTTATACGCTCGTTCGCTTGATTTTTGACGATCGCTAGTCTTAAAGGACGCGGTGGAGTCGAATATCTTTGGTAGTAGTTTGTGTGGGGTTAGGTTGTATTGGTTGTTCTAATTGTTTTGATTTACTACTTAGTAAGTAGGCACCTGGTTTAGGGGGAGAATCATGTTGGAAAAATTAATGGTGGTCGGGGGACGTCCACTACGGGGAACAGTTCAAATTAGCGGGGCTAAGAATAGTGCAGTTGCGCTTATTCCGGCCGCTGTACTTGCTGAAACATCGGTTACTTTGGATAATCTGCCTCATCTGAGTGATGTGGCTATATATACAGAAATTTTGACGGATTTAGGGGCTACTATTGACTGGAACGAAGATCGGATGACGATCGACCCAAGTCGGATGAAATCACTTCCTATGCCGAATGGCAAAGTAAAGAAGCTTAGAGCATCCTACTATTTAATGGGAGCGCTGCTCGGAAGATTTGGAGAGGCGACGATTGGTCTGCCAGGTGGTTGTAACTTCGAACCGCGTCCGATTGATTTGCACATAAAAGGTTTTGAAGCTTTAGGTGCCGAGGTTAGCAATGAGAATGGTGCTTTAAAGATACGCGCCAAAGAGCTGCGCGGTGCCAAAATATACTTAGATATGGCGAGTGTTGGAGCGACTATTAACATCATGCTGGCCGCCTCACGCGCTAAGGGCGTTACGATTATCGAAAATGCGGCCAAAGAGCCTGAAATCATAGATGTGGCAACACTTTTGAACTCGATGGGTGCCAAAATTAAGGGCGCTGGAACAGAAACTATTCGTATCGAAGGCGTAACTGAGATGCATGGTTGCCGCCATTCCATTATTCCTGACCGTATCCAAGCAGGTACGTACATGATTGCTGCAGCGGCTACACGCGGCGATGTGACCGTCGACAATGTCATTCCTAAACATATGGAGGCTCTGACGGCAAAGCTTCAAGAAATGGGCGTTCATATTTATGAGATGGATGAGTCGATTCGTGTTGTGGGTCAGCCTGAATACGAAAGCGTCGACGTGAAAGCATTAATTTACCCAGGGTTTGCAACGGATCTACAATCTCCGATGGCGAGCTTACTTTGCCAAGCTAAAGGAGTTAGTATATTAACGGACCACGTTTATAGTAATCGTTTCAAGCATATTCCTGAGCTTGTGCGTATGGGAGCAAAGATGAAGGTCGAAGGACGCTCAGCCATTATTGAGGGTTCACAACTCAGTTCTGCCAAAGTGAGAGCAACGGACTTGAGAGCAGGAGCTTCTCTTGTGCTTGCGGGCCTTAGTGTAAGAACAGGTGGCATCACAGAAGTATCTGGGGTTGAGTTTATTGATCGTGGTTATGAGAACTTGGTATTCAACTTATCTTCACTGGGTGCTGAGGTTTGGCGCGAGAGCGAGGAATAAAGTACCAAGTAACAGGCAATGCTAGAATCCAATTGAAAATTTAATAGTTTGGTGGTTGAAACATGAGCATGCAGCTTGCTGAGCTTGAAGTACTCAAGCTTACTGAATTATATAAACTAGCTAAGAAACATCAGATCCAATACTACGGTACGCTGAAGAAAAAAGAACTCATCTTTGCAATTTTACGTGCACAAGCTGCTGAGAGTGGTCTAATGTTCATGCAAGGTGTTCTCGAGATCCTTCAGGAAGGCTTTGGATTCTTGCGTCCAATTAATTACCTTCCAAGCTCAGAGGACATTTATATTTCCGCTTCCCAGATTCGCAAATTTGATTTGCGGTCCGGGGACATTGTATCGGGCAAATGTCGTCCGCCCAAAGAGAATGAGCGCTATTTCGGACTTCTTCAAGTTGAAGCGGTGAACGGAGAGAAGCCGGAAACTGCTGCGGAACGACTTCATTTCCCAGCGTTGACACCTCTTTATCCAGACACTCGGATTACACTTGAAACTGAGCCTAACAAAGTTTCCATGCGAATTATGGATTTGCTTGCCCCTGTTGGATTAGGCCAACGCGGTCTGATTGTAGCGCCTCCTAAAGCTGGGAAAACATTGCTGCTGAAAGAAATAGCGAACAGCATCTCCACGAATTATCCAGAAATTGAACTCTTCGTTCTGCTTATCGATGAGCGTCCGGAGGAAGTTACCGATATGCAGCGTTCCGTTAAAGGCGAAGTAGTTGCTTCTACCTTCGATGAACTTCCAGAAAATCATATCAAAGTCGCTGAGCTAGTTCTAGAGCGTGCGATGCGTCTAGTTGAACATAAGAAAGATGTTGTCATTCTCATGGACAGTATTACCCGGTTGGCTAGAGCCTATAACCTTGTGGTTCCTGCTTCTGGCCGGACGTTAACGGGTGGTATAGACCCTGCTGCCTTTCATCGACCTAAACGTTTCTTCGGGGCCGCCCGTAATATTGAAGAAGGCGGCAGCTTAACAATTCTTGCTACTGCACTTGTAGAAACAGGCTCACGTATGGATGACGTCATTTATGAAGAGTTTAAAGGTACAGGTAATTTAGAGCTTCATCTGGATCGTAAAATGGCGGAACGCCGTATCTTCCCTGCGATTGATATTCGCAAGTCAGGTACTCGCCGCGAAGAAGCACTTCTGGGTAAAGATGAACTCGAGAAGGTATGGGCGCTTCGCAGAGGGATGAACGATTCGCATGAATATACAGAATCCTTCATTAAGAAGCTTGCTGATACGAAGACTAATCAAGAGTTTTTGGATTCTTTGGCTTCACCTTCGGCAGGATCTACAGGTGTTAACAAAGGTAAAGTCAAAAATTCAGCTTCCTAAGCTTCAAATAATAATCTGCTTCGCATCAATCATGACAAACACAGTCGTCCATAAGGACGACTTAGTCGTTTATCCGTGACGCACAAAGAGGAGTACCGTTATGAACTTGGTTTATTCGGATTTACAAGGAAACGTTTTTGATCATCCTGATTTCTTGGCACTTGGTCGAAACGCTGAAATGATAACAGAAATTTTGGAAGATGAGTTAATTCCTCTGCCTGAGGGATCAACATTAGTCAGTCTTCCGTTTACTCGTCCGGTAGGCATTGATGCCGCAACAGGCGATATGAAACTGGTTGAGGGAGATTATCACGCCGTTGGGGCCTTGCTCCCGCAAGGCTTCACTAGGCTTCTGCTCCCTGGCTATGTGAAATCAGACAAGTCTAAGGCGCTGCCCCTTTTCGGATATACGGCCGTCGTATGGAAAGATGACGGTTTCTATGTAGCCGCCCGATTGACAGATAATCCTTATTACTGGAATCCCGTTCATTGTGACCCGACTGAGCTTGAGGTAGAGGTCAAACGACTGGTTGCTAAGTATCCGGATAATCGGTTATATGCCCACTTGTCCAACTGTGCACTGGGTTATGAATGTCTGACTGCTTCGAATACGTTCCTGCAACGTTGGGAGGGTGCCGTTCCGGTTTCCTATTCCTGCAACGCGGGATGCTTCGGCTGTATTTCCGAACAACCAGATGAGAGTGGCTTCGTAGCACCGCAGACTCGTATGAACTTCAAGCCTAAGGTCGAAGAGATCACCCAGATCATGCTCGAGCATCTGCGGACGCCTGAGAGTATTATCTCCTTTGGACAGGGCTGTGAAGGGGAACCTAGCACGCAGGCTGTGATTATTATCGATGCCATCAAGCAAGTGCGTGAGCAAACGAAGATGGGCTTCATTAACATCAACACCAATGCAGGTCTCACGGATCATATCCGCGGCATTGTTGATGCTGGACTTGATCTCATGCGGGTTAGTACGATTAGCGCGCTGGATGATCACTATAACGCCTATTATAAGCCAAGAGCTTATACGCTCAAAAATGTTGAGAAGTCTCTCCGTTACGCCACGGATAAAGGAGTTATCACTTCGATCAACTATCTCGTATTCCCAGGTGTAACCGATCGAGAAGAAGAGATCGAAGCGATGATTGAATTCGTGCGAAGAACAGGACTAAAATTGATTCAATTGCGCAACCTGAATATTGATCCCGAGAGTTACCTTGGCATTATCCCCAAAGCAAGAGGTGAACTGCTTGGGATGAAGCAAATGATTGAGATTTTCGAGCAAGAACTTCCTGATGTGGTGCTGGGTTCCTACTCGCATACACCGAAGTTCTATACGAGTGACCGAACGGTCACTACGGTGCTCTAAAAGGAAGCCGTCTACAGTCTTTTTTCCATTGCATCAAGACTTCCGAATATGATACAATGCATAAGTACGTCCATTAACTCTGTTTCAGCAAATGATTCAGGGCGGAAAGAGGTGAACCATCATGAAAGCAGGTATTCATCCTACTTATCATGCAACCACAGTGACTTGCGCTTGTGGTAACGTGTTCGAAACGGGTTCTATTAAGCAAAATCTTCGTGTTGAGATTTGCTCTAATTGCCATCCTTTCTACACAGGTAAACAAAAGTTTATCGATGTAGGCGGCCGTGTCGACAAGTTCAAAAAGAAATACGGAATCTAATTGGCATCAATTACTTTGCTGCCAATCAGCATAAGACAACCTCCCTTGGTCATCCTAAGCTTAGGCTTAGAGTCCAATGGGAGGTGTTTTTATGTTTAAGGGTATGCTTAAGTTTGCGGGAGCTATCATGCTCATCATAAGTTTAATCGGCTGTGGCATTAATTCTGGTAATAAGAACCCGCCTCAGACCAATGATGCAAATTATAAAGCCCAGCATTACAAGCAAGACGGTTACCTAGGAATTACGAGTGTGAATCCGAACGACCCGCTTAACCCTACGTATCATCACTATGAGGATGATTCGAATTTAATGAAGGCTGTGCTTTCACAGCTGCAAGGTATTGAGAAAACCAATATCTCCATTAACGGACCGACCGCTAAAGTGAAAATAAAACCAAGACCATCTTTGACGCCAGCGCAAGTGGAGGAGCTTCGTTCACAAGCTCAAATGGCACTGAACACCAACATGCCGCGCTATAATGTAATCGTAAAAATGGTTCCCTAACAGGTAGATTTTCCCCTCGGTTGCTATTTGTAATTGAATCAGCTATACTAATTTTACCGTGCTAGATGGGGAGGTAGCGGTGCCCTGTAACTCGCAATCCGCTGTAGCGAGGTTGAATTCCTGTTAGCGGTACTGTGATGTGAGGTCTGGCTTTTACACGTGGTGTTGAGAGTCGGGTCCTTCGCAATGAATGCTCATGAACCCGGTCAGGTCTGGAAGGAAGCAGCCGTAAGTGAGATGTTTCATGTGCCGAGGGGTTGCCTGATTTGAGCCAACGGTAAGAGTTCGCTTGTATCACTTTATCAATAACAGGTGCACGGTTTTAATGATTTTATGTGAAATTTCATAATGACACCTAACAAAACGCCAGTAACTAGGGCGTTTTTTCTTTTTTTCAAGGGAAGGAAAATTCTTGCTCTAGAGAGAATGGTTATAACATGTAGATTCATGTAACGTTTGCGCATTTTGCGATTGAATAGAGAGAAAGTGAAGGTGTTGCTTAAATGTCCATTCATGACCCTCAAGATTACATGGTATCCATCGATGAAATGCGGAAGCTATTCAACCATAGCGTACAAACGGGTATGCTCGTTGTGGATGAGGATGGCAAAATCATTTTAGCAACAGATCAAGTTTTGAAATACTCGGGCTATTCAGCCGAGGAAATTACGTATATCTCATTCCCTCAACTTTTTAAAGTGAGGGCATCTTTGCGTGAGTTGTACGAATTTTATTTTAAGAACGATTCCAGTCCAGGGGAATGGCCCCATGGATTCCTAGTAGGCAAGAATGGTGAAACGATGTTTTATCAATTCTCGATGTTGAAGCTTATGCGCGGTGATAAATTTATGTATCTCTTGACTATGAAGCATCAGGATAGCTCGCAATTAAGCTTGCTGCAGCGGTTCTCGGACGCTTTTTTGAAAGATATTAATTTAGGTGTTTTATTGATAAGTGTGAATTTTACGCTTGTTGACGTCAGTGATCGAGCATGCCAGATTCTAGGAATGGATCGGGAGCATATTCTTAATAAGTCATTAGATGAGATCTTTGCTACGATTCCGAGTCAGCATAAGCTTGTCCAACGAACGATTCTGAATGGTGCTGTAGTCCGCAATCATGCGGTTTCATGGACGAATAATGAAGAGCGGTTTGAGTTGCTGTTGGATTCAAATGTCCTCAAAGATAATCAAGGTAACATTGTAGGGGCTTATGTCATCTTCAAGGATGTCACGAATATGCGCTCGCTGGAAGAAATGGTTCAAAGAAGTGATAGGCTTGCTATGATTGGACAAATTGCAGCTGGTACAGCTCATGAAATTCGTAATCCGCTAACTTCAATCAAAGGGTTTCTTCAGGTGCTTCGGCGCACTTTTGAAGTGAAAGGGATGGAGAGAGAGCAGAGTTTCACGGTAGTCATGCTGGAGGAAATCAATCGGATCAACGAGTTGGTAAACGAATTCTTGCTGCTAAGTAAGCCGAAGCATGTTTCATATGAGAGGATCGATGTGACTGAAGTGCTGCGAGGGATCTTGCCTATTATCAATAATGAAGCTATCTTGTACGATGTGAATCTTCAATATGAGGCCTCGTACCATTTGCCGGAAGTGATTGCTGATAAGGAGCTGCTCAAGCAGGTATTCTTAAATGTTTGTAAAAATGGCATCGAGGCTATGGTGGATGGAGGGGTTTTAACGATTTCAGAGAAAGTAGACACGGTGGAACGAAATGTCTGCATTGATATTCATGACACAGGTTCTGGCATACCGATGTTCGTGATTGACAAAATTTTTGATCCATTCTTCACAACCAAGGATACGGGTACTGGATTAGGCTTGTCGGTGTGCCAACGAATCATTCACGATATGGGGGGGGCGATACGTGTTTCTTCCAAGGGCTTTGGAACGACGTTTACGATATCGATTCCTTATACTTGATCGTCTATTTCATCCCTAGGTGCGTTATAGTATAATGGATTCAGTTATTCCATGCAGGGATTATTGGAGAGGAACACTATGGCACATATCGCTCTGTACCGAACGTGGAGGTCTCAGACGTTTCGTGAAGTTGTCGGTCAGAAACATATCACGCAGACGCTGCAGAATTCTTTGCGAGAAAATCGCCTTACTCATGCTTATTTGTTCAACGGACCTCGAGGAACAGGTAAGACCAGTACGGCCAAAATATTAGCCAAGGCAATCAATTGCTTAAACGGTCCGGCGGAAGAGCCGTGCAATGCTTGTTCAGCATGTGAACGAATCACAGAAGGTGCTGTCATGGACGTTGTCGAAATCGATGCTGCCTCCAATCGTGGTGTAGAAGAAATTCGGGATATTCGTGATAAAGTAAAGTATGCCCCTACAGAAGTAAGGCAGAAAGTGTACATCATTGATGAAGTGCACATGCTCACGACTGAAGCTTTTAATGCCCTTTTGAAGACGCTTGAGGAGCCTCCGGCGCATGTCATGTTTATTTTGGCAACAACGGAACCGCATAAGATACCGGCTACAATTATTTCCCGCTGTCAACGCTTTGACTTTCGGAGAGTTTCGATGGAAGATCAGGTTCTGCGGCTGCAATATATTTGTGATCAAGAGCAGATCTCGGTTAGCGAGGAAGCGCTCCATTATATAGCTAGACTATCGGATGGCGGGATGCGGGATGCACTCAGCCTGCTAGACCAGGCAGCGTCCTTTGCGACAGGTGAAGTTCAACTATCAGACATTTTGTCCATTACCGGTGGTGTCGCTTCCGATCAATTCAAGAAGCTTGTTCTTTACATCAAAGAGAAGAATCTTGGAGCTGCGCTTGAGCTCATTGATACTTTCATGCAGGAAGGTAAGAGCGCTGACAAATGTATTGAAAATTTGATTAATTACTTCCGTGATTTACTCATGGTTCGCATGGTGCCGAATTCACCTGTGATTACAGAACGTGTTTTTGATATGGGTGACCTAAGGGAAGTAGCGAATCACTTCTCACCGAGTGAAATGATGGCTATGATTGAGACGTTGAATCATTACCAAAGCGAAATGAAGTACTCTGTACAGCCTCAGACCCTGCTAGAAATATCGATTATGAAAATTAGCGGTGGTCACAGAGGAGCAGAGAGCAGTTCGACTGTCAGTATCCCGGCGGAAGTTGGAGGGCGTTTGCCTCAAGGTGATCTTTTTGCCCAAATGACCCGGAAACTTCAACAACTTGAAGAACAGATAGCTTCACTGGTAAAATCGGGAGTAACGGGTGCAGCAGCCGATTCCAATGCTAGGCAAGCAGCCTCTGCCAAAGTGCCGGTGGCCTCAGCCCCTTCGAAGAAATCGGGCATCAAGCTGGATGGTTACTTGAAAGCGGCGGAGGGTCCAGAAACTAAAGCTGCTCTCATGAAGTGGAGTCAAGTGTTAGGCGATGTCAAAGAAAAGAAGATTACCGTACATGCTTGGTTCGTTAATGGTGATCTGGTGTCTATGCTTGATGATGTCGTACTCGTGGCTTTCAAGAATGAGATGCATCGCAATACAACGGAAAAGCCAGAAAACAAAGTCATTATCGAGCAAGTGCTTACCTCGGTGCTTGGCAAGCCTATGCGTTTACTTACGATTATGCGTAAAGAATGGGACGATGCTAAGAATGACGCGGCTAGCAGCGCTCCAGAAGTGATGGAGCTAGTCGCTGATGGCGAAGGTAACGGAACTGCTTCCAAAGAAGAATGGATTTCGGAAGCGATCCAATTATTTGGGGAAGAGCTAGTGACAATTAAAGAAGACTAAATATGAAGGAGCTACCTGATATGAATAACATGAACCAAATGATGAAACAAGTGAAGAAAATGCAAGAACAAATGATGAAAGCCCAAGAAGAACTAGGTACGAAAATGATCGAAGGTACTGCAGGCGGCGGTGTTGTCACTTGTATCATCAACGGACACAAAAAAGTGCAAAGCATCACAATTAAGCCTGAAGCTGTTGATCCGGATGATGTTGAAATGCTGCAAGATCTCGTACTTACGGCAGTAAATGACGCAATGTCCAAAGCAGAAGAAATTGCTAACAAAGATATGGGCAAATTCACAGGCGGTATGAATATCCCTGGATTGTTCTAAGACAACCAAGTGTAACGATTCTGAATGATGAAGGAGTCTTCCTTTGTATTACCCCGAACCGATAGCCAAGTTAATCGATGCTTTCTCCCGTCTGCCGGGGGTAGGCCCCAAAACGGCAGGCCGCCTAGCTTTTCACGTCCTTCGCATGAAAGAAGAAGAAGTGATTGACTTCGCGAAGGCGCTTGTCAATGTGAAACGGAACCTTCACTACTGCTCCGTCTGTTGTAACATTACGGACGTTGATCCCTGCCGTATCTGTCAAGATAAGAGCAGGGACGGTTCCATCATTTGTGTCGTACAAGAACCTAAGGATCTGGTCGCCTTGGAACGTACCAAAGAATTCGAAGGGTATTATCATGTGCTGCATGGCGCGATTTCCCCGATGGAGGGGATTGGACCGGATCAAATTCATATTGCTGAATTACTCAAACGTTTGGGTGATGAAACGGTGCAGGAATTGATTCTGGCTACCAATCCGAATATTGAGGGAGAAGCTACTGCCATGTACTTGTCCAGGTTAATTAAACCTTTCGGTCTCCGGGTTACCCGTATCGCGCACGGACTGCCAGTGGGCGGAGATTTGGAATATGCCGATGAGGTGACTCTGACCAAAGCCATGGAAGGGCGCAGGGAATTATAAATACTGTATAATAATCAGGGAGCTGCAAAGCTCTCTTTTTTGTTGCCCAAAAAAGTATCTTAAAGTTCTAAAATCTCCGTTTCTCCCATATGGATAAATCAATCCGGTTATATGAGGAATGGAGGTTTGCTTGTGCGACCAGCTTTATTAGGAAAGTACGGGATGAAGAGCCCAAATACGAAAAGCGTTCAAGAAGAACTGAAAAGGGACAAGCAGATGCTGATCCAAGAGATTCGTTCGGCTCATGCGACTTGGGTGTCAGCTCAAGCGCACTTTGAGTTTGCTTTGGACAAGGATCAGATTGATTATGCCATCTATGCGATGGAAGCCGCAGAAAAAAGATTTGAAATGCTTATCAAACAAGCCAAAAAGCTAGGTGTAAGTCTAATTGACAGTGACCGGTTAATGGAGGTGAAGTAAGTGTATCTTAAATATGTTATATGGGGGGTACTCATATTCTCATCTCTCATGCTCGTATTCCTGATATTTCGTAGTCGCGGCGGAGGGAGGGTATTATCTGCACTGGGGTTGAATGTTGTTGTTGCAGCATTTCTCTTATATACATTGAACTTATTGAGTACTTATACACAATTTGAACTCCCTATAAATACGGTCACACTAGGGACGGTTACTGTTCTAGGGATACCTGGGGTCTTACTTCTTGTTGGTTTAAAGCTGACTTTGCTCTAGATGGAAGAACATTCAAATAAATCATGTGTTGACTCGGCTGCAGCATCTGTGGTATCTTATAAAAGTTGCCGCTGAGACATGCGGGAATAAAGAAGTAACTTAAGAAAAACAAGTTGCAAAAGAATTGTTAGTGTGTTATATTGGTCTTCCGGCTTTCGAAAGAAAGTAGGACGAACCATGCAATTGATCTTTGAAAACTGAACAACGAGTGAGTAAGCA
>NZ_WHOC01000167.1:0-85992 GCF_013141785.1 Paenibacillus germinis | reverse complement strand
TAACAGAAAGGAGACCTTCGGGTCTTCTTTTTTTATTTCCTTTTGTTTAAACATGAACATTTATCATAGTAATTTCACTGCATTTCTAACGATTTCTAAAAAACAAAAAATATTTTAACGCAAAGCGCAACTTTTCTGAAATACCTGCGTTTAATACTTTGAAAACAAGAAAATGATAACAAGCTATAAAGACATATCTGTTATATTAAAATTTTTGACAAAAATAATTCTTTACGACGTATTTCGTCCATTGTATAATAAACAATGGTGTCACTATTTATCTTTGTTAGTTTACTAGTTTCTAATGTGATTATATTAGTATCACAAGCGAACTTAGTTATAATTTATGCTCAACTCTGGAAAGGGGGTGAACAAGACAATGAGTGAATCGAGCTCAAATATGTTTACAACTAGAACAAATAAAATTAAAGATATTCAAGGAGGAGAAAAAAAGGTTATGAAAAAAAGTTTATCCGTAATTCTTTCTACAGCAATGGCATTATCCATGTTTTCTTCCGTAGCATTCGGTAAAACATCCGCTGATTTCACAGATCTTAAAGATCTTGACGCAGCTACAAAAGCAAAATTTGACGCTCTAATTAGCGCAGGTATCTTCGAAGGAACAACTGACACAACATTTGGTCTGAAAGAAGAAATGAACCGTGCTCAATTCGCGAAAGTTGCTGCTTTGATCACAAGTCTTGAGATCAATAAAGATCTGAAAACTTCCAGCTTCTCCGACGTTAAATCCGATGATGCAGCGAATGGTTATGCCCTTCCTTACATCGAAGCTTTGAAAACTGCTGGCGTAACTGATGGTTACGGCGAAGGTACTTACAACCCAGCTGGTAAAGTAACGAAAGAACAACTTGCTACTTTCCTAGTTCGTGTACTTGGTAAAGATGCAGAAGCTAAAGCAAAAACAGGCACTGATACTACAGTTTCTGGCTGGGCTCAAGGTTATGTAGCATTGGCTCTAGAACTTAAACTTCTTCCTGCTGGCGCTGATGGTAAATTCGGTGGTCAAGCCAACGCAACTCGCGATCTTCTTTTGACTGGTGCATACGAAGCGAAAGCTCAATATGTATCCCCTGGTAAGGTTTCCGTAACAGCAGCGAAAGCTACTGGCGCGAAAAAAGTTGAAGTTACTTTAAACAAACCAGTTGATAAAGATAAAGCGAAGTTTGAATTGAAAAAAGGTTCTGTTGTTGTTGCTGTTGATGCAGTAGTAGACAACAAAACTGCAACTCTTACATTAAAAGATACTAAGCTTACTGATGGTACTTACACTGTAACGCTTAGCGGTCTTGATGCAGCTACTGTTGATAAAACAACTGCTGAGTTCAAAGCTGAGAACGAAAAAGTTACAAAAATTGATTTTGCTAACGCAAGCGACACCGTAGCACAATCAGCGAATGTTCGTGTGAAAGTTAAAGCAACAAACCAATACGGTGAGAATGCATCCTTCTCTTCAGGCGCATACACAGTATACTCAGATGCTTCTTCTAATGCACAATTGTTGAAAACAGCTAGTGGCGAACTGTTGCTGAAACTGAATACATCAGGCTATACTGCCGGAACTGGTCTTGTTCCAGTGAATATTTATGATAATGAAAATCACGTATCTGTTTCTAAAACATTTAAAGTAGGAACAGCTCCATTTATCTCTAAAATGGAAATTAGTGAAATTAAGTATTCCAATGGTAAAGACTCCATCGGCACGAAAGGTGAGACTGCAACTTTTGATCTTACTAACTACGATCAGTACGGTAACGTAGTTGCTTTCGTTGGTGGCACTGGTACTAATTCAGATGTAACGAATACACGCGTTGTGTTCAACGGATACGAGCCTGCATTAGATTATGAAGTAGCTGATTCCAATAGCGACGATATTGCCGATGTTAAAATCTTCCTTAAAAATAACATTGATAAAACAGCTGAGATTTCTTTCACTGTTTATAACCAAGCAGGTTCAGGCACAGGTAAAGTGAAATTGGCTGCAGGCAAAGTAGCTACAAAAGTAGAAGTTGGCGATATCTCTACACAAGTTGCAGCTGGCGATACTGAATTCTATGTACCTATTACAGCTTATGATGCAGCTGGTAACGTGCTGAGCGTTGATGACCTAGTAAGCAACCAAAACGTAGGAAGAATTAAAATCAGCTCTTCAACAGATGGTACTGTTGACTATTCTGTACTGCAAACAAGTGGTGAGCACAGAGGGCAAGTGAAGGTTAGCAATCTTCCTACAACTTCTAAGTCCATTGTTTCAGTAACAGCATATATTGCTGAGCCGAACGCAAGCAGCAATGATACAGCAACGTTCACTGTTGGTGATGTTCGCGTACCAGAAAGCTTTAAAGTTGTAACGGATCCGGCTAAGAAAATTGCAGAAGGCGCAGAAAGCGCGTTCGAGATCCATGTTTATGACCAATATGGCAAGAAGTTGGAAAATCTTAAATCAACTGATGGTAACGGTAATCTAGGTACCGCAGTTAAATATCAAGTTGCTGTATCTACAGCTGTTTATGGTGGTGTAACGGTTACTGCTCCAAGTACTACTTACACAGGTCCAGCTGTTGCAACTTTCGATAATGAATATAAATTTGTTTATGGTACAGCAAGTACTACTACTGCAAACAGTGGACAAATCACAGTGAGTATTCAAAAACAAATTGGAACAGGCGCATGGAATGATATTACTTCCCCGCTTACGAAAAAAATCGAAGCTGTTACTGGAGATCTTACTTACTCCATCAACAACGTCGATAAACTTGTAAATGCAATCGATACAAGTTCCGTATCTGATTATGTATATGATACGAATACAACTGTTGACATTCTAACAGTTGCTCAACAAGAAGCTCCACTTACAAGTAAATTCGACAAACAAGTGAAGATTACTGCAACTGATAGTGCTGGTAATACTGTAGCAATTCCACAAACAATTCAAGCTCTGTACAGCTCCAACCCTGTTGTTGCAAAAACAGATATTGATACAGCTACTGGTAAAGGTTATGTAATTGGTAACAAAAAAGGAACTGCAACATTGAACGTTTCCTTCCTTAATAACAAAAATGAAACTGTTCAAAAAACCGTAAACGTAAGCGTTCAAGATGATGTTCTGACATCTACAGCTGTTGTTGCTGGAAATACTACTAGATCTGCCGCTGATTGGACTGCTGCTGTAACAGCTGCTACTAATGGTACAGAAGGTACAGACACTAAACCAAACGCATTTAGATTGATGAACCTGAAAGTAACTGATAACTATGGTGTTACTTTCGAAGGATTTGACGCTCAGAAGTACAACTATCTGTTCGGTGTAGTATTCACAGTTAAAGCTATTGCTGTTGATTCCGGCACTGTTGGTTCAGATGCTGCTCATAACGTAACAGTTGACAAATTCGGTAATATCACAGCTGGGGCTAACGTTGATGGCTTCGATATTATTGCAACAACTGCAACTGGTTTGTCTGCAACAACTTCCGTTACATTGCCTTAATCTAATTTTTAAATGAGAAGACCTTCGGGTCTTCTTTTTTTTCAAAAAAATTTGGAAAGGGTGAGCTATTAGTTGTATTTATTTAAAAGAATTATAACTCCGACAATTATACTTTTATGTTTTACTATATTAATTTCAACTTCCCAAGCCGAAGCCCCAACCCCAGGCTCGTCCACCGACCCGGTGATCACAAAGAGCTACTTCGACCAGAACACCTTAAGCGAAGCAAAGGTGAAGGAGCTTGTCGCCTCCGCGATCGCGGCCAATGCTGGCGTAGGCCAGCTTAGCGGGAGCAACGGAGGCACGGGCACTTCCACGCCAGCGACAATGAAGGTTGTCCAATTGCAAAATGGACAAACGCTTCACGCCGGTGCTGGCGCCGAGTTTATCGTGCGAAGCGGCAAGGTACTCGCCGTGAGCAACGATGATAATGGCATCCCCGATGTAACGGGAGGCAAGGATCTTCCAGCGGGGACAGAAGTCGCGCTGAATCATCTTTTGATCTTCCCAGCCGAAGGCCGTGGTATTAAGCCATCGCCGAAGAATACGGCGGACATCTTTGTCATGGTACGAGGAAGCTATTTATTGTTGAATGCCGATGGAAGTAAGGCTGCTCAATAAAGGTTTTTACGAACTTTTGAACTAATCAATTGCATTAACATTCATTAAAAGTCTTCTCCATAATTTTACCCAATCTGACAAGTTCTTATGCGGTTCGACTTCAGGAATCTAGCCATACTAGTGATGTACTCACATCATCGGCAATTGCTTATGGAGTGTCGTAATCACAACAAAAACTCTAAGGAGGCGTTTGTTATGGCTAGAAACAATAATAAAGTGGTTCCTGAATCGAAAAAGGCATTAGATATTTTAAAGTATGAAATTGCTGCTGAATTAGGTTTGCCTGTCGGTAAACAAATGTCGCTTCATGCGGATACGGAGTTTGCGACGGAATTGGGTTCGATTCCTTCTTCTTCAATGAAAGAAGACTACTGGGGACATATCTCATCGAGAGATGCGGGAGCAGTAGGAGGAACGATTACTAAAAGACTGATTCAGAGAGCAGAAGAAGCACTATTTTCTTTATAGATGTCTATGTATTTTGGTGAATTATTCATAATTTCTTCACGGTTTGTTGCATTGACACTAGACGACAAATGACGTAAGATAACTAATTGAAGGTCAATATTTAATTTAACCTTTTCCAATCGGGAAAGGTTCATTTTTTTGTTGTCTTTATTCATGGTTTACTGTTTGATTTTTATTTTTACCATTGCGGAATTCAAGGATCTTGTCAGCGCTTGAGCGCAAAAGAGGGATTCCGTTTGGCGTGAAAAGCTGCCGCTAAAGCCGGGCCCACTTTTTTTCATATAGAGGCATCGTGTAGAAGCTTTTCAAACATACTAAATGATATTAGGAGGATGAATGATATGGCGCAAGTACGTGGACGTCGTTTATTTACATCCGAATCCGTAACAGAAGGTCATCCGGATAAAATTTGTGACCAAATTTCTGACTCGGTATTGGATGCATTTCTTGCCAATGATCCGAATGCTCGTGTAGCATGTGAGGTATCTGTAGCAACTGGTTTGGTTTTGGTAATCGGTGAGATTACTTCAAGCTCTGAATATGTTGATATTCAAGCGATCGCTAGACAAACAATTAAGGATATTGGTTATACGCGTGCGAAGTATGGTTTTGACTCCCAAACTTGTGCGGTTCTGGTTTCTTTGAATGAACAATCCCCTGACATTGCACAAGGTGTTAACAGAGCCCTTGAAGCAAGAGAAGGTTCGATGTCTGATGAGGAAATTGAAGCAATCGGTGCTGGTGACCAAGGTCTGATGTTCGGATTCGCGGTTAACGAAACGCCAGAACTTATGCCTCTTCCAATCTCGATTTCTCACCAATTGGCTCGTCGTTTGACAGAAGTTCGTAAAAATGGAACTCTTCCATACCTGCGTCCTGACGGTAAAACACAAGTAACGGTTGAGTATGTGGATGATAAACCAGTTCGTGTTGATGCAATTGTTGTATCCACACAGCATGGTGAAGAAGTTACGTTGGAGCAAATCCAAAAAGATATTAAAGAACATGTTATTAACCCAATCGTTCCAGCTCACTTGTTGGACGCGAACACAAACTATTTCATTAACCCAACAGGCCGTTTCGTTATTGGCGGACCTCAAGGGGATGCTGGTTTGACTGGTCGTAAAATCATCGTTGATACTTACGGTGGTTACGCTCGTCACGGCGGCGGCGCGTTCTCTGGTAAGGATCCAACGAAAGTTGACCGTTCCGGTGCGTACGCAGCACGTTATGTTGCGAAAAACATCGTAGCAGCTGGACTTGCTGAAAAATGTGAAGTCCAATTAGCTTACGCAATTGGTGTGGCTCGTCCAGTATCCATTGCTGTTGATACTTTTGGTACAGGTAAAGTAAGTGAAGAGAAGCTCGTTGAGCTGATCCACTCTAACTTCGACCTTCGTCCTGCGGGCATTATCAAAGAGCTTGATCTGCGTCGTCCAATCTACCGTCAAACAGCTGCATATGGTCACTTCGGCCGTAATGATCTGGATGTTCCTTGGGAGCGTACAGATAAAGCTGAGTCTTTGAAAACACAAGCATTGATTTAAATAAATTTATGGAAAAGAAGAGCTGTCCAATTAGGGCAGCTTTTCTTTATTTTACGTTAATAATAAGAAAGAAAAAATAATAAAAATAAGAACATTTGTTTGTATTACTTCCTTTTATATGGTATAATATTTATGTAGTCCGAAGATGCTCTAAGTTAGAGTATTATGGTATAATCATAAAACAGCATTTAGTAAATGGATCGGGAGTGATGATGTTGGATAGTGACTTGAAAGAAGCACTAACCGTGTTACTTAAGGCTGAATTATCACCAGTGATGGAGCAATTTGATGGAATCTACAAGCGATTAGATGGGATCGACAACCGGTTGGACAGATTGGAATTGGAACAAACACAAATCAAACAAGCTGTTCTGGAGACCAATGAAACGGTGAAGAGAATTGAAGTCATTCAAGAGCAGCAGCATAGGATTATTGATCTCCTATCGGCTCGGTCCATTGAACAAGAAGCTAAAATAAAACGAATTTTGTAAATATATAGCTTATGCATCTCAAGCAGAGAGCAGATCCGAATAGGGTCGTGCTCTCTTTTTTATTGCTGTTCTTCGCAATATTTTTGACGTATAAATACAACTTCTCTTAGATCGTAACTTTTTTACTAGTTTAAGAGTCTAATAGATATCCGAAAAGATATATACTAGACTTAGACTGAAAGAGGAGAGTGGAAAAGCAGCATGACGGTACAGAAGCAAGTAGGAATGGGTGCGCTGGCTTGCGCATTGGTATGGCAATTGGTTGCGGGGACTACGGTAAACGCGGCAGGGCCGACGTTGACACTTAGTTCGCAGGAGACGATTACATCTGGTGCAATTATGAAGAATTACATTTGGACGACTACTAGAAGCAATAAGGACGTTTCGGTGAACGCCAATGTGGTAGAGGTCGATTTGACGAATCCGAACGTTAAGATAGACGCAATGGCTGGAACGAAGAATCAGTTCACGAAGAACCAAAGTGTTCTAGGGATGGTGAAGGATACTGGTGCCGTGGCAGGTGTGAATGGGGATTTCTTCAATACACAAGCGGAAGGTGTTCCGGAAGGCGCGCAAATTACGAATGGTCAAGTAATGGCGACCCCGGCGAAAATATCTGGACTTTATTCTTTTGCGATTACGAAGAGTAATCAACCGATTATTGATATTTTTGATTTTCAAGGCAGGGTGACCGCGAAAGACGGGATTTCTTTTGAGCTTGGCGGTGTGAACAAAACGTATTATTGGGACGATAACGATGTCGCGATGATCGCAGACGGACTTTTCCTCTATACGAATGCCTGGGCTTTAACACAGCGTGCGGTTGATGGAACGCATGTTCCAACAGAAGCACTCATACAGAATGATGTAGTCAAGGAAATTGCCGTAGATACGAATATTAAAATGGTTGCTCCAGCAGATGGCTATATCCTCAGAGGCTCTGGTCTAGCTAGGGAGTTTATCGTAAATCACCTCAAAGTCGGAGATAAGATCACAACCAAATATGATATGGTCCCGCATGACGCGTCTAAGACGTATGATTGGAAGAATTTTAAAATGCTTATTGGTGGAAGCACATTACTAGTGGATGAGGCGAAGCCGAGTTATTTTACACGTAATATTGGAGATTTCAGTGGCTACAACCCACGTTCCCGAACGGCAATAGGCTACTCCAAAGACATGAAGACGGCTTATATCATTACTTCGGATCGTAGTGCAGGCAGTGCAGGGATGACGCTCCCAGAGCTTCAACAGTTTATGATTAGTGCTGGCGTTTGGAGAGGGATGGTTCTAGATGGCGGGGGATCGACGCAGATGGTTTCAAGACCACTCGGTGATTTTGATCCGAAGCTAGTTAATAAAACAGAGAATGGCAATCAGCGTTCCGTTGTAAATGGTGTGGGTGTGTATTCGACGGCACCTAAGGGCGATTTAAAGGGACTTATTTTAAAAGGTCAAAATATTTTATTCATGAATGAATCCAGCACTTATCAATTTAAAGCTTATGATGACTATTATAATCCGATTTCCGTAGAGGGTATTGTTCCACAGTGGAGTAGTTCCACAACGAATGGAGCGTTCAAAGATAATGTGTTTACACCGACATTGCCAGGTAAGACCCAAATCATTGCCAAGTCAGGCAAAGGTTCAGCATCCCTGGACGTCGAGGTTGTCGGAAGAGATCAGATTACTTCCATGAAATTTAATTCAGGAGCCTTCTCCCTTACAGAAGGTGGAGATTTCAAGCTGCCAATATCCGTAACGACTAGGAGTGGCGCAACACGTGAATTGCCTGCGGCATCAGCGACTTGGGAGCTAAGTGGGGTTAAAGGGACTCTGAAAGACGGTATTCTTCATGTGGATAGCGCTTCGGGCTCTCAGGCTGCTCAGGTTATTGCGAGATATGATGGTTATAGCACGATGGTTACACTGCCTGTTGGTCAGGAGAAGGTTTGGTACGATCTAGATAAGTTTGCGGTTATGACAACAGGCGATAAGTATCCAGCAGAAGTTGTTTCAGCTGTTAATATTGTGCCAAATAGCGGAAATAAGAGCTTGGAAATCTCGTATGATTTTACAAATGGAACAGGTACTAAAGCAGCTTATGCTAGATTCAACGGGATGAATGGTGCTCCGATTGAAGGAGAACCGGAATTTATTACAGCCAAAGTGCTCGGTGACGGAAGCTTTAACTGGGTGCGTGCAGAAATCATTGATGCGAATGGTAAGTTGAATTACGTAAGTTTTACTGAAAATATGAACTGGACAGGCTGGCGTAAGGTAACGGCTGATGTGTCTGACCTCAAATTCCCGATCAAGATCAAGAGTGTTTATGTCGCTAATCCAGCGAATGGACAGGATGAAAGGGCCTCAAAAGGGAAAATTAATATTGATGATATTTCTTTCATTTACAAAGGACAGCTAGCCGCTCTGCCGAAAAATACGATAAAATTGAATGTGTATAAGAAACAAGCGACATTGAATGATAAATCCTATACATTGGAGCAGGCTCCGACGATTGTGAATGATAATACGTTGGTTCCTCTTCGTTTCGTAACAGAAGCATTAGGCGGTAATGTGAAGTGGGATGACAAAGAGCGGAAGGTAACCGTCGTACGAGGTGACAAGCTGATTGACCTATGGATTGATAACGCTGATCTGCTTGTAAACGGGGATCGTGTGACGGCTGAAGTGGCTCCTAAAATCATGAATAATGTGACGATGGTGCCTTTGCGACTCATTTCAGAGAAATTAGGGTTTAAAGTAGGCTGGGAACCCAAAAATTATGGGATTACGATCGAATAAATAGTGCTAGAAGTACACGGCAAACGGGTAGAACTATGATACAATATGGGGTAGACTAATTTCTAATATTGTTTTATAAAGGAGCTCGTTTCATTTGCAGCCAGACGCTATAGATCGTGTCATTAAAAACGCAATTAACGTCATGGAGAGCAGCAAGTATCAAATGTTTGAAATCGCTGAAGCTTCTCGTTTGGAAAAAGAGTCACTCACTCGCGAGCTCGAAGATATAAAGTATGAAACGAGTGTTACTATCGAGCTGGTTGACAATTTGGAGAAGGATTACAAGCGATCTCGTATTCGACTTACGGAAGTCAGTCGTGATTTCAACAAATACCGTGAGGAAGATATCAAGATTGCTTATGAAGCCGCGATTGCTTTTCAATTACAGCTGACAATTGCTAGGGAAAAAGAAAATAATCTAAAGACTCGGCGCAATGATCTGCAGGTTCGCACGAAGAATGTGGACAAGCAGGTAGAGCGAGCAGAAACAATCGTATCGCAAATGAATGTGGTACTGGAATATTTATCGGGCGACCTCAATCAGGTGACTCGTATACTCGAATCCGCCAAGAATAGGCAATTACTCGGTTTGAAGATTATTTTGGCCCAAGAGGAAGAGCGGAAGCGTATTGCGCGTGAAATTCACGATGGTATGGCTCAAACCTTGGCGAATGTTGTGCTTCGAACTGAAATTGCCCAGCGTATGCTTGTAAAAGAGGATATTCCCGCGGTGAAGGAAGAATTAGTAGATTTGAAGGGTCAAGTCAGAGGGGGGCTTGAAGAAGTTCGTAAGATCATCTTCAACCTCCGTCCGATGGCGCTCGATGACTTAGGAATCGTTCCGACACTGCGTAAATATGTACAGGATTTCGAAGAAAAGCATAGAATTCGCACACAGTTTAATCTCGTTGGCAAGGAGACTCGCATTCCGTCTGGGCTTGAAATTGCTATTTTCCGACTTGTGCAGGAAGCTTTATCTAATGTAAATAAGCATGCGAAAGCTACTTTCCTATCTGTTGAACTCACACTGGAGCCAGATCAAGTGCAAATCTACGTGGTAGATAACGGGGTCGGTTTCGACGTGCCGCAGACAGAACAAAGAATAGCCAAGGGGAATAATTTCGGCTTGCTGGGCATGCGTGAGCGTGTTGAGCTGCTGGAAGGTACGATGGTTCTAGAGTCCGAAAAAGATTCAGGTACAAAAATTACGATGCTAATCCCTATCGGCGGCGTTGGAGAGAACAAGGAGGAAAAACAGAATGGACAACACGGCGAGTCATAAACGCAATGTGCATATTGTCATTGCGGACGATCATCAGCTGTTTCGCGAAGGTGTTAAACGAATTATTAATATGGAAGATGATATGGAAGTCATCGGTGAATGCGGTGATGGTATCCAGGTTATCGAGCTATGCAATCAAATCACGCCGGATATTGTTCTCATGGATATTAATATGCCGCTCGAGAACGGCGTTGTGGCGACTGAACGGCTTAAGCTTATTTTTCCAGACATTAAAGTAATCATTTTATCCATTCATGATGATGAGAGCTATGTGTTCGAAACTCTTCGCAAAGGGGCTTCAGGTTATTTGCTGAAGGATATGGAAGCGGAGTCGCTTATTAATGCGATTCGTTCTGTAGTTGCTGGCCATGCTTACATTCACCCGAAGGTTACTGGCAAGCTGATTAATCAGCTTAGACGTATGACCTATTTGGATGATGTGGGTGTAGTTGGTTCAGGCCAAGGCGTCAAAGATTCAGGTCTTAAATACATACATAATGCAAATAGTCCGCTAACCAAGCGAGAAGCAGAAGTTCTTCGTCTTATGGCGGAAGGTAAAAGCAATAAGCTGATCGGAGAGTTCCTCTATATCAGTGAAAAAACGGTGAAAAACCATGTCAGCAGCATTCTCCAAAAAATGGAAGTTGATGATCGTACACAAGCGGTTATTATAGCAATCAAAAATGGTTGGGTGACGTTGTAATCTCCATTTTACGAGAGGAACCCCCCTTAACTTTGCAGCATACACTGCAGGTAAGGGAGGGACCCGCTATGTGGATTGGATTGCTTTGGATCTTAGGTTGCTACGGAATCAGCATTGCTGTGCTCCATTTATTGCTCGGAACTCGCAGAGGTGGAAGCAAGAAAACGGCTAATGTGCTGCTCGTCACCAAAAATAATCAAAACCAAATTGAATGGTATATTCGCTCCTTGTTTTTCTTCTCGCGGTTTAAGGGCAACGAAGTGAAGGCAACGATATTCGATGAAGGATCGTCCGACGATACGAGGAAAATCATTGAGCGCTTATCCCATAGCCATTTGCTAGAGCTCCGGTATCAGACGGATTATGATGCGGTTGACCACTATTTACGTCAACACGATAGTGAACCCGTGACTGTTGTTCATCTAAGCAGCAGGGAGGATCTTGTGAAGATCCATGTCGGTTGAAGGCAACGGTTTCAAGTACTTAGTTTACAAAGAGAGTAAGGTGAGGGATGAAAGTTCAACTTTACGCAGTTTGTTTGGGAAAAGAGTGGGAGTGGCGAATAACGATTCACTCACAGACGGACATCCAATATTGGTTCGAGCAATACGCAGCCGACGCCGGCCTCGTACTGTTCGAACCTTTTATTTCGTTAGGGCAGGGTGTGCGGATGCTTGAGAGGCTGAGGGGGAACCACCAAAACCAAAAAGCCGATAGCCAGTCGATTTATGGATCGAACGATGAAAGAATTCTGGGGCAGCTCCAGCTGATTGCTAATGAATGCAACATACCGAGTAGTGAAACTTTTAGGTTAAAAAGGATTCATTTTGAGATGTGGCAGAAGGGAGTCTACCCACGTATTGGGTTAGATGTGGGTTTATATAACAGAGTCGTGGAAGCTTGCAGCGGTCGGTCGCTGTTTGTGGAGGAATTTCAACAACTGTTGGTCACGATAGGAGTAGATTTAGGGACAGGAGATGCGTGGCTATCCTATCTGCAGCTTGCTCATCTCAACGGTGATGTTGAGGTGTGGAATGGACTGGAAGTGATCGAGCGCCGAAATTGGCGCCGGGGGTTTAGAAAGATGACGAGTTACACCTGTAGGCGATGTGGAAATGGTGCGGAGCTCATGTTTTGGTCGGATTGCTTGCATTGTGGACAAGCGTGTCCTTATTGTGAGGAGTGCCTGACCATGGGAAGGGCTCGGTTTTGTTCTTTGCTTGTTATTGGGTGCTCAGGGGAGGTGACGCCTTCTAGGTTAAACACTATGGGGGCTCTGTTGGGGCAAAGTGGCGTGGAAGATCGAGAGAGGGAAGAACAGGAAGAGCAGCTTCGTACTTATATTGAGCCGTGGGGACTCAGCGACGCCCAGGCTAAAGCATCGCTGGAGGGGCTTCGTTATATAAGCGGGAATGGTGTTGAGGACTCGAGGGAGAAACGGGCTGGTTATGGAAGAGTAGGGTGGCCAGTGAGTAAAGCGAGGAGAGGCAGCGGAACGGGAGATGAAGCAAAAGGGAAAACAAAAGTGAACAATCAGTTCCCGCGAAAGTTTTTGATCTGGGCAGTTACCGGCGCAGGGAAGACTGAGATGATATTTCCGTTTATCCATCACACTGTTGCGAGAGGAGGGCGTGTGCTTATCGCGACACCACGCAAAGACGTGGTGCTGGAACTGCAACCGCGGATTGGGCGAGCATTTACCAATTACAGCGTGGTGACGCTGTATGGTGGCAGTGAGCAACGCTGGGAACAGGGACAGATCACGATCGCGACAACGCATCAACTGCTGCGCTTTCATGAGGCCTTTGATCTTGTCATTATCGACGAGATTGATGCATTTCCCTACCATAACAATCCCATGCTTGCTTATGCAGCGGCAAAAGTCTGTAAGCCAAGCGGGACGAATATTTTGCTTTCGGCCACACCGCCGAGAGCTGTAAGGCAGGCTGTAAAGCGGGGTAGATTACCGCATGTTCGAGTGCCGGTACGCTTTCACAGGCATCCACTGCCAGTCCCCCAGTTGGTTTCGCTGCCACCTCTTAGGAGAGTAGTCCAGACACAAACAATGCCGAGTTCATTATTTGCTAAGCTGGTGGCCTCGGTGGAACGAGGTGCTCAGGTATTTGTTTTTGTCCCCAACATTCAGTTGGTCGAGCCAATGGTTAATCTTCTGAAGGGGAAGCTGAACACTAACAAAAGTGGAGCAATATTGACTGTCGAGGGAACTTCATCAAAGGATCTTGCTCGAACAGAAAAGGTCCAGCTTTTTCGAAATAGAGAGATTCGTGTGCTTGTCACAACAACGATTTTGGAGCGAGGAGTTACGGTGCCGAAGTCTGATGTGTTCATTATGGATGCCGACTCGCAGCTATTTGATGAAGCAGCGCTCTTTCAAATGGCTGGGCGTGCAGGTAGATCACAGGACGATCCGGCAGGGAAGGTCTATTTTGCAGCAAAAGAAATCACGCAATCTCAAAAGGAGGCCATTCGACAAATTAAGCAAATGAATCGCATCGCGCGTAAACAGGGCTATTTATTAAGGGGGAAATGAATGAGCTATCAGCAATTGGGTATGAGGATTTTGATTAAAAAAGTGATGGGTTCGGTAGCATCGCTGCTTAGTCCACTAAGAAAAGAATGTTTACTTTGTAAGCAGAATAGCACTCTACATGTTAATGAATTTGGACTTTGTCATTCGTGTTACACACGAATTCCGTGGATTCGAGAAGCGCTTTGTCCAACTTGTGGACGAGGGGGATTTTGCACAGACTGTCAACGGAGGCTGCATTCTTATTTTATAAGAAGCCGAAGCGCTGTCAGATATGATGAAACGATGAAGGAATTATTGGCGCGATATAAGTATCGTGGAGATGAGCGTTTAAGAACGGTCCTCGGACAAATGCTTGTACATTCGTATCACTTATTACATAAGGATAGAGAGACTTTTCCCTCAGAATCCGATTCTGCGAAGGAGTTTATTACTTTCGTTCCTGTCAGTGAGCGCAGAATGATTGAACGTGGTTTTAATCAAGCTGAGCAGATGGCAGTTGAACTTGGTCAAAGAATAGGGATTCCTGTCATACCCCTTCTAAAGCGTTCCAAGCATACAGATAAACAAAGCTTCAAGAAGAGGAGTGAGCGGCTAGACGATTTGGAGCATGTTTTTGAGGTAAATGATTCAATTCATGAATATTTGGGAAAATCCTCTGCAACTTCGTTTGTTATATATATCGTGGATGACGTTTATACGACTGGGAGTACTATGAATCAATGTGCCAAGGTTCTTAGGGAGTACATATCTGCCGAAGTATTCGGACTAACGTGGGCGCGGTAGCAGGAATTACTAATTCATCGGTCAAAATATTATTATGCAAACGCTGTCGAATTGCTGTAAACTGGAATTAATAAATGGGTAATGGGAATAATAGGAGGGGGCTATACAATGGGCATGAATGTAGCTAATTGTCCACGCTGTGGGAAAATATTCGTTAAAGGTTTTGCTGAGGTTTGCCCGAATTGTGTGAAGGATTTGGAGCAGCAGTATGAGAAATGCTTGAAATACCTGCGTGAAAACAAAGGTACCACTATAAATGATTTAAGTGAGGCAACAGGCGTAGCAGTTAAACAGATCACTAAATTTATCCGTGAAGGCCGAATCTCCATTGTGCATGCGCCGAATATGTCCTATCCTTGTGAAGTGTGTGGAACATTAATTCGTGAGAATACGATTTGTGAAGCTTGTCGAATGAAACTTGTTAAAGATGTAAGGAACAATGCTGAGGATGATAAGCGGAAGCAGGAACAAGCTATGAAAGAGAATAGTGCGAGTTTCAAAATCCAAGAACGCTTGCGGGATCGGCATTAATTTTCGAAATAGGCCTTCAGAGATATAAAGTTTCATATAGGAGATGCCGATAATAGTTCTAAAGATTATCGGCATTTTATTTTTTAGGTCAAAGAACAAAGGAGTGTTACAGGTATGAAAATTAATGATAATCAACGAATCGGCGCCATTAACCCGTATAAGAAAACGGGAGATGCCACTTTCGCTCATGCTGCCGGCAAGAAAGGTAAGCCTAAGGACCAAGTCGAAATTTCTGCAGAAGCAAAGGAACTTCTAGGAGCTTCGGAAAGTGCTCGCACGGAAGAACAAACGCTTCGTATTGAGGAATTAAAGTCGTCTGTCGCAGCTGGTACTTATCGTGTAGATGCAGGTAAATTAGCTGAGAAAATTCTTCCTTACTTGAAGTAAGGAAATAGCGTATACAACAGATAGAAGCAGGTGACGATCATGTCGATACAGCCCTTGTTGGAAACGATGGATAAACTTCAGGAAGCGCATGAAGCTCTAGTTGAACTTGCAAAAGGGAAGACGGAGGTTCTTGTTAGCAACGATATCGATCAATTAAATATGATTGTTAATCGGGAGAATAAATGGGTTAGGGCGATTGCAGAAGCGAATCAACAACGGATTCAAATCATCGGCTCTTACTTGATATCGAGAGGTTATAATCCTAATCCTAAGATAACGGTTAGTGATTTGATTAAGGTTATTTTTAAGGCAGAAGAGAAGCAAGCGCTAATGGAAGCTCAACGAAAGCTGCTTGTTACCATAGAGGAATTAAAAAAAAGCAACGTCATTAATCAGCAGTTAATCGAACAGTCTTTGGCTTTTGTCAATTATTCACTGGATTTGGTCATTGGCGCGCCGGAGGATGATATGGTCTATAGGAATCCCAATCAGGCCAAAAGTGGCAATCGATTAGGGATGTTTGATAGAAGAGGATAGCGGCTACATTCAGAAAACCCAAGTTGGGCATAGGAGAGGGAAACCATGAGATCGACTTTTGGCGGAATTGAAATATCCAAGCGGGGGATCCTTACACAACAAGCTGCACTAACAACGGCTGGACATAACGTCGCTAATGCCAACACGCCGGGCTTTTCACGTCAGGTTGTCAAAATGGTTGCCGCTGAGCCAATCGAGGCACTTAGTCTAAACCGTTCAACCATTCCAGGTCAAATGGGACAAGGTGTTGAGTTCACAGAGGTGAAACGGATTCGTGAAGCCTTCCTGGATAAGCAATTTACGAATGAGAACAAGAGCTTAGGAGAATGGACCGTTCGTCAAGATACATTAGAAAAGCTGGAAGCCATCATTAATGAGCCTTCCGATACAGGTCTCCGTCAGGTTCTTGATAACTTTTGGAACTCTTGGCAGGAGCTTAGCAAGCAACCTGATAACTTAGAAACAAGGGCTGTTGTTAAAGAAAGTGCATTAGCAGTAACGGATGCGTTCAACCACGCTGCGAAGCAGCTCAAGGACCTGGGGTCTGATTTGAATGATAATGTCACGGTTAAAGTAACGCAAGTGAACACGACTTTGAAGCAAATTGCGGGGCTTAATAACGAGATTTTCCGAGTTGAAGGCCTTGGTAATAATGCGAATGATCTTAGGGATCAAAGGGATCTTCTTGTCGATGAATTGTCTAAAGTCATCAATGTCACTGTACAAGAGGAATCTGGTGGGTACCACGTAAAGATGGGGAACCAAGATTTAGTTGTTGCTGATACAGCTACAGATTTCACAGACGCTACAGCAAGTTCCGCTTATCCGGCTGATTTGAATAGTGGTGAGTTGTACGGCCTTATGTTATCTAATCAACGTTACGTAACGGAATATAAAAACCAATTGAACTCGATGGTATCGACCATTGTAACGGCAGTTAATGACATGCATAAACAAGGTTATACGCTGCAAGATCCTCCGACCAAAGGTGGGGATTTCTTCGTGCCAATTGCAGATTTTAATACGGCTGCGGAAACAGTGAAGGTAAGTACAAACATTACAGATAATGTGGAGCGGATCGCCGCTTCTGCTAGAACATATATAGATGCTAACGGTGTAGAACGAGTAGTTAAAGGAAATAATGAACAAGCTCTAAAACTCGCAGGCATCAAGAATAACAAGTACAATTTCGATGGCTCTGGTGTTACGAAAATTATCCTCAATGGCGGTACATTTGATGAGTTCCTTCGTGCGGTTGTGTCTGAGATTGGGGTTCAAACACAAGAGGCACAGCGGCAAGTAACGAACCAAAAGATTCTCGTGGACCAGGTTGATGCGAGACGTCAATCCGTCAGTGGTGTCTCCCTCGATGAAGAGATGGCTGATATGATCAAATACCAACATGCATACAATGCAGCTGCTCGGTCTTTAACAACTTTTGATGAAATGCTCGATAAAGTCATTAACTCAATGGGTACGGTAGGTAGATAATTGCTAGACATACTTTAGATATGGGGAGAGATTGCAATGGCACTACGCGTTACGCAAGGGATGCTTAATACGCAATTGCTGCGCAATTTGAATGGGAATTTATCTCGCATGGATAAGCTGCAAGATCAGCTTTCAACAGGTCGAAGAATTAATAAGCCATCCGATGACCCTGTAGGGATTAGTTTCTCCATGCGTTATCGTAGTGATCTGGACGCGAATGATCAGTTTCAAAGAAACGTAGATGCTACGGTGTCGTTCCTGGATTACACGGATACGATGTTGGATCAGACGGGTAGTGTTTTGCACAGAGCGCGTGAGCTTGCTGTTCAAGCAGCAAATGGAACAAATTCGGAAGAATCCTTGAATGCGATGAAAACAGAGATAGATCAGTTACATAGTCAATTAACAAATATTGGGAACAGTCAATTTAACGGTAAATTCGTTTTTAACGGTCAAATTACCGATAAGGCTCCATTCCCTGATCCGGATAATGCAGCTAACGCTGTGACGGACAATGGTGAGATTAAGTTCGAGATCGGTGCAGGTGTACAGATTGCGATGAATAAAACGGCAGAGCAGGTTTTTGGTGCTTCTGGTATGCAGAATAATGCTTTTCAGATCTTAAAAGATTTATCAACATCGCTTGCATCAGGTAATAAGACGGGCATCCAAAACTCAATTGAACTCATGGATGAGCGGATGAGTGGGGTTCTAGGTGCAAGGGCAGACATTGGTGCAAAGACGAACAGGGTACAGCTTGCTGAGGATCGTTTGAAAGACATCGGTATAAACTTACAAAGTCTGCAATCTAAAACGGAGGACGCAGATATGTCTTTGGTTATTACGAACCTTAAAATGGATGAAAATGTATATCAAGCGTCCCTTTCGGCAGGGTCCAAAGTTATTATGCCAACATTAGTTGATTTCTTACGTTAATTATTTCGATTAGGAGGCGGTTGTAATGCCTAGTATTCCCCAAATACAAATAAGCCAGCAACCGGCTCTCATTGGGATTGATGCAGACCTTGGTAAGCAAGATATTAGACAACCGCGAGCTACCTATGAAATGCAAGTAGATCGTCCTAAACAGGAAATCCGCCAGCCACGGGGAGAGCTTGAAATAGATCAAAGCCGTGCATGGGACGCCTTGGGGCAAGGTCCAATTCTTACAGCGTTGAGTCGTATCTACTCCCAATGCCATGAAATTGCTATGCAGGGAATTGCCCGCAGGGTTGAAAATGGGAATCGCATGGCTGCTATTCACTTAGGTGGAAATGCAATAGCCGAAATCGCAAAAGAACTAAGCATTAGTCACCCACAGTTCGATTACTATGGTGAAGCTGCCTATGATAACGTCGATATTACATACACGGCTCATAAAGCAGAAATAAGCGTTACAGACGGTAAAGTGAATGTCAACGCACAAGTTAATATGCCGGAGATTGATTATAATCGAGGAAAACTTGATATTTATATGCGACAGTACCCGAAGATAGATATTACAGCGTCACAAATTGATTTCAAAACATAAAGCGTTATAATCAAGCTATAGATGATTTCTATGGCTTTTTTTATTTAAATCTTCCAACTGAAGGAGTATGATACATGAATATTTCGACCCTATTTTTCGGAGAGTTAGAGGTTCAAGAAGCGGATGTCTTCACTTTCGCACAAGGGGTTCCAGGATTTGAAGAGCTAACTCAGTTTACTTTGGTTCAACCGGAGGACAGCGCTCCTTTCTCATACATTCAGTCTATCCAGGAAGGTGACCTCTCTTTTCTTGTGACAGATCCATTTCTCTTTATTAAGGATTATGATATTAGTCTTCCTGAAGCCTTGCAGGAAGAACTTAAGATCGAGCAGTCAGAAGATGTGTTAGTATGGTCTGTAGTTACAGTAAATGATGATTTCACGAAAATGACCTTAAATCTACTGGCACCGATTATTTGGAATGTGAAGACAAAGTTAGCCAAACAAATCATTCTGCATGACTCCGAATATAACATCAAGCATGAGATTGTGTTGAGCGAAGTTAGCAAACCAACACAAGTGGAGGGGTGATTACATGCTCGTATTGGCTAGGAAAAAAGGTGAATCGATTATGATAGGCGATCAAATCGAGATCGTAATATTAGGCAATGAGGGAGAAACGATTCGTGTTGGTATTCGCGCTCCTAAGCATGTCGAAGTGTTTCGTAAAGAGATCTATCAGCACATCCAGGAATCCAATAAAGAAGCTACAGCTAACAAAATTAGTCCTTTGAACCTAAGCAAGCTAATCACTAGATCGAAATAAAAAAAATGTCGGCCACAGGTCGACATTTTTTTTATTATAGCTATAAACTTTCGGGATGACCCCGACGATATATATATCAACGGGCTACAAGCAGGGCGGCCGACCCGCTTGTAAGCCTAAAAATAAATCCACATGGACGTGGATCAAACGAACCTTCAGGAGGAAGAAAACAAATGAGAATTAATCACAATATCGCAGCAGCGAACACGCACCGTCAATTGACGGGTAACACAGCTTCCGCAAGCAAATCCCTTGAGAAATTGTCTTCCGGTCTTCGTATTAACCGTGCTGGCGACGATGCAGCAGGTCTTGCTATTTCCGAGAAAATGAGAGCGCAAATCCGCGGTTTGGATATGTCTGCTAAAAATGCACAAGATGGTATCTCCTTGATCCAAACAGCTGAGGGTGCTTTGAATGAAACCCACTCCATCCTTCAACGTATGCGCGAATTGTCTGACCAATCTGCAAACGGTACGAACACTGCTGAAGATCGCGGCAACATTCAAAAAGAAATTGTGCAGCTTAAAGCAGAGGTTGACCGTATTGGTAATACCACAGAATTTAATACACAAAAATTGTTAAACGGTAATCTTTCTGGCGCTGGTGCTTCTGAAGGTGCAAACTCTCTTTCTGGATCACAAGTATTTAAACAAACGGCTGGAACTTTAGCAGGTGTTGATGCTAAAGCAGTTGATGCTAGTGGTACAAATGTTGACTTTACTAAAACAGATGCTCTTGTAATTGACGGTAAGAAAATCGATGTTGACTGGAATAAATATATTACAGATGCAGATAAAACTGCCCTGCAAATAGATTTTAGTGGAACTGCCATGGATGCCACTCAAAGTGGTAAAATTCGTGACGTGCTAGAACGTATCATCAACCAAGCAATAGATGATTCAGGCACTGGCGTTGCACATATTAATGTTACAGATGCTACAGCAGGTACATTTAAGATTGAAAGTGGAAGTAAAGGTAATGATTCCGCAATAGGAAACAATATTGCTACGGACGGTGCCAACGCTGGACTAGCTGTACTAGCCGATGGTTCTACTCTTGCAGCAGGTAGCGGATCTGTACTTGATACATTCATTGGTGCTACTGCTGAGATGGTTAATAACGTAACAGTTGCTAATGGAACAAATCAAGTTCTTGATGCCGTGGCTAATACCGATAAGTTTCAGTTGTCTATCGGTGGTCATGCTATGGAGATCACATCTCCTGCAGCAGCTGCTAACTCGGATGCTAATACTTATGCTACTGCTTTAGCAGCTGCAATCAATGCGAAAATTGCAGCATACAACACTGCAGCAGGATTCACGAGTGAAGAGCAAAAAATTAAGGATGTAACTGTTAAAGTAGATAACGGACGTTTAAATATCGAAAGTCCAAGCGGGACAATCGAGCTAACTGATGTTGCTAATAGTTCTGTGCTAAGTAAACTTGGTTTGGATCAAGCTTCACGTGAAAGTGCTGGTTCTGGAGCAATGACTTTCCAAATTGGTGCTAACAAAGGACAAACAATTTCATTCTCAGTGGCGGATGTCAGATCCAGTGCTCTTGGAATTAGTGGTCTTGATGTTTCTACTGCTACGGGCGCGGCAGACGCACTTACAAAACTTGACTCTGCTATTAAAAACGTGTCTTCCGAGCGTTCCAAAATGGGTGCTGTTCAAAACCGTTTAGAGCACACAATCAACAACCTGCAAACAGCTTCTGAGAACCTGCAAGGTGCTGAATCCCGTATCCGTGATGTAGACATGGCGAAAGAAATGATGGACTTCACAAAGAACAACATTCTTTCTCAAGCTGCTCAAGCGATGTTGGCACAAGCTAATCAACAGCCACAAGGCGTACTTCAATTGCTTCGTTAATCTTAACGAATTACAAGGAGATCCTAGATTACCTAGGGTCTCTTTTTTTTGTTTCATCAATAAAACGAACGGGGCTCATGTGGATTTAAAATTGTTGAGAAAATGATAATGAGTTCCCTGAACTGTTACTTTCCTATATCGATGGTGAATGGTGCTACCTTTACGACGCGTTCTCTGACGGAGAGTTAATGTTTGTAGTTCAGTTTAGAAGAGGATGATCGCCAGTGCTGCTTGGGACCGGACGACAGGCTGCCAAAAGATCCCGGGTGGCGTTTTGGAAATCTAGCTGAAATAAAATGATGGCAGCGGAGGGCTACGGCATCCTTGTTATACTCGATTGTGGGTACATTCTATGAAAGAATAATTACAATGTAATGAATTACAAGGTATTTTATTAATAAATTAAATATTTTTACTATATAACATAAATATTATCAATGGCTATTTTTAAAAAACACTATAATACTATTCACAGTTGTTTCCGATATAAAGGATATACATATTTTCGGATGGAGGATCTTACTATGAGCATGAATTATTCGATAGGTGGATCAGGAGGCCAATCTAGTCCAGATCGTTCCGCTAATGACCCTATGGCTATGGCTAAACCTCTAAATAATGAAAGTACACCAGTTCTGAATATTAACAATTCGTATGAGTTAAAGCAAGCTGAACTGAAAGGTGAAAATGTTACGATTAGTGATACCCAGGTGGTCAAAGCTATTGAACATGCAATTAAAGCTGTACAAGGGAAGAACACTTCCTTAGAATTCTCTATTCATCAAACAACGAAACTCATTTCAGTAAAGGTTCTCGATAAGGATACAGGTGAAATCATTCGAGAGATACCGCCTGAAAAAAGCCTTGACTTTGTTGCAAAGTTATGGGAGATGGCTGGAATTTTTGTTGATGAACGTAGATAATTATAATTTACACGAGGAAGGTGAATTAAGATGGTAACTCGTTTGAATGGTTTCTCAGGCTCTGGTATCGACATCGACGATACGGTAAGTAAATTAATGAAAGCTGCACGAATGCCAGTGGATAAACTAAAGCAGCAAAAGCAAACTTTAGAGTGGCAACGTGACGATTATAGAGCAATGAACGCTAAAATAATGGACTTCCGTAATCAGGCCTTTAATATGAAGTTACAGTCATCCTATCAAACAAAGAAGTCAACATCTGCTGATGAAAGTATAGTAACTGTATCTTCTACATCTATGGCCCCAGAGGGGCTCTATTCAATTAAAGTAAATAAGCTTGCGAAGTCTGCTTCTGTTACCTCGGGAGCAGTGGGCAAGTCTAGTGATCAAGCTACAATGACATCTCTTGGGCTTACTGGAGATACTACATTAACAGTCGGTGGTGAAAAAGGATCAGTTACGCTTCAAGTGAAGCAAACGGATACTATAGCCTCATTGGTAGGCTCTGTTAACAGTAAGTCAAATATTACTGGAGTATCTATGAGTTATGATGCTGCAATCGATAAATTCTTTTTTGTCTCTTCATCTACAGGAAGTAGCGCGAAGATTAACTTGCAGATGAAAAGTATTGGGGATAACGATACCCAAAATCTTCTAAATACAGTTCTTAAGCTCCCGGATTCGCAACCTGTACCTGCTCCAGTTCCTCCAATTCCAGTGGCTACGCCAGTAGCAAATGCAGGACAAACTGTTACAGGGGGAGTAGCATTTACAGCTTCTGGTGTAACTACACTAGTGGATAACACTTTAACGGCTACACAAAAGCTTCGGATTTCAGACGGAACTATAACGTCAGATTTTGATATTAGCAAGACTACTACTGTTGGAAAATTGATTGATGCTATTAACAGTTCTGACATCGGTAAGTCAGGTGTATCCGCTTATTTGGATAGTAACAATAAGATTGCTTTTTTTAATCCGAATGATTCAAAGACACTCACGTTCTCAGATCAAACTGTAGATACAGCCAATGTGTTGACTAAGTTAGGTCTTGATTCAATAGATCCGATTCCAGCACAGCAACCAGTTGTTACTCAGAATGAAGACTATTCACAATATACGATTACAGGTAGTAAGGCTGAGATTGAATTTAATGGTGCAACTGCCATGTACGATACAAACACTTTTTCTATTAATGGAATGACGTTTACTGCTAAAAAGGAGCAAGCTGCTGCTGATTCTGCTGTGAATGTAACAACAACTCGAGATGTTGAAGCCGTCTATAATTCTATTAAGTCATTTGTTGATAAATATAACGAATTGATAACTACCGTTAATACGGAGTTAGGTGAAAAACGATATAGGGACTTCCAACCCTTAACTGATGATCAAAAAAAGGATATGAAGGAAGATCAAATTAAATCATGGGAAGAAAAGGCCAAGAGTGGGATGCTTCGAAGTGATCCTCTGCTGACGAGAGGTCTGACGAATTTTCGTACGTCCTTCTCAAATTCAGTAGAAGGATTACCAACAGGCGATGCCAAAAGCTTAGCTGAAATAGGTATCTCTACGAGTGTAGTTGTTGGTAGCTCCATTTCTGGAGGATATTCAGATAGAGGTAAAATTTATCTGGATGATACCAAGCTAAAGAAAGCTATTGCAGAATCACCCGATGAAGTTATGGCGCTCTTTATTGCTAATGATGATGTTAAAGATTCAGATAAAGGTGATGGTATAGCTACAAGATTATATGATAGAGCTGATGATTTGATGAAACAAATTACCTCAAAAGCAGGGGCCTCCACAAGTGTAGAAAGCAACTACTTAATAGGTAAAACAACAAAACAAATTAACAGTCGGATTGATGCTTTAGGATACAAGTTAGATGCATTGGAAACACGCTACTATAAACAATTCACATCCATGGAAAAGTACATGAACCAAATGCAAGCACAAAGCGCACAGCTAACACAACAAATGGGCTAGTAAGGTCCTACTTTAAACTAGGGGGAAATATCAATGATTCAAGCCCAACGTAATAAATACTTGGAGAACACAGTTCAAACGGCAAGCCCAGCACAGCTGTTAATTATGCTTTGTGATGGAGCTATTCGTTTTTGCCGTGCGGGTATTGAGGCTTTGAAAACATCCAACTACCAAGACGCTAACACTAACCTAGTCAAGGTACAGGACATTATTAGCGAATTCTCCATTACGATTGATCGTAACGCTCCTATTGCCGGTGATTTGTTGAGGTTGTATGAATACTTCACACACCGTCTTATTGAAGCAAATATGAAGAAATCAGTTGAACCTGCTGAAGAGGTGCTGGGTTATCTTGTTCAGTTGAAAGAAACGTGGATGCAAGCGGCTAAGCAAGCTAATGGAAGCTCAGCAAGTTCAACACCTGCTGGAGCTATGCATGGATAAGCTGGTTACTGAGCTAGAGCAACTTACACAGCAGGGACTAGCTGAGCTTGTTACGATGGATGCAGAGCGTCTTGGAGAGTTTATGGAGCAGCGTGGCGAGATTATGGAGGCTCTTTTAGCCATAACACCATCTGCCACACAAAAAGCCAGCTTCAAGGACCGTATTAAAGCTGTAGTAAGCTTGGATCCTATCTTCCTGAGGAAGATGGAGCAATTTCGTGATGAAGCTAGCTCGCAATTGGCCAAGCTGGACACAGGTAAGACTCAGCGGAATGCTTATGATAACAACTATGACGGCGAGAGCCTTTTTTTCGACCGAAAAAAATAAACAAATACACACGAACCTTTTGCCGCGGCAAGAGGTTCTTCTCTATTCATCCGTTTTTCTAAGTTCCAGCAAAAACCTGTGGACAATCTATCACGGCTAAACCCATTTGTGCATAAACCAACCACAATAAACCCAAGTTATCCAAAATTCTCTCCCCACAACCTGTGGATAATGTGTACAATTATGTGCATAACTTTGTTGATAAAATGTAAAGAAGCCCGATACGACAAGTTTTTACAAATTCTGCACTTATCCACGGCTTGTATATACCCGAATTTTCAAAATATTTCATCAAATGGTAAGTTAGAAATTGACAGGTCAAGCGGGCTGGTGATATAGTCGAAAAGTAAGGGCTTACATTTTATTATTTTTTAAAACGAAAGGAATGTGTACGTTATGCAAGGTAAAGTAAAATGGTTTAATGCAGAAAAAGGTTATGGTTTCATTGAGCGTGAAGATGGCGGGGATGTATTCGTGCATTTCTCAGCGATTCAATCAGAAGGCTTCAAAACGTTAGATGAAGGTCAGGCTGTAGAGTTTGACATCGTAGAAGGTGCACGTGGACCGCAAGCCGCTAATGTAAGCAGAATATAAGCTTCCGGCACTTTGTGCCGCTTGAATACATCTATGAACTAACTAGCACCCTGGGGAATGATCCTGGGGTGTTTTTTTGCATAATGGATAGCACGGAATTTAAAGGAATTATGAAGATGGGGGTGGAATGTAGTATAATGTAAGCAGGAAGGGAGATGTTGAACATGGAAATTAGCATTCGCGGAGAACACCTTGAAGTAACTGAAGCCCTCAGGGACTATGTCGACAAGAAATTGAACAGACTAGAGAGGTATTTTGAAGCTCCCCTTACATCAGATGTACAAGTAAAGCTAAGTGTGGTTAAAGGTTTACAAGCGATTGAGGTAGGTATTCCCCTGACAGGCGTGCTGCTGCGAGCTGAAGAACGTAACAATGATATGTATGCGTCGATTGATTTGGTCGTGGACAAGTTGGAACGCCAGATTCGTAAGCATAAGACGAGGACGAATCGAAAAATTCGCCAAGAGGGCGGCAAGCGTGATTTATTTAAGGTTGAAACATCGCCTGTCACTTATTTGGATGAGGAAGATGACTTTGAACTGGTCCGCAACAAACGCTTCGATTTGAAGCCGATGGATGTGGAAGAAGCGATTCTACAAATGAATATGGTAGGCCATAATTTCTTCGTTTTTTCGAACATGGATACGGATCAAGTCAATGTAGTTTACAAACGTGATGACGGCAAGTATGGTCTGATTGAGCCGGCTGTTTAATAAGTAAGCGGAGCAACTCGAGACATCCCTATAACAAAAAAATGAGCTTGATTCGATTCTGTCGAATTAAGCTTTTTCTCATGAATGCAATCGGGACATCGATTCAATACTATAGAAATTAAGTAAAAACGTGCTCTTTTCACATGTTGTGGAAGGTTTATACAGATGTAGGAATGGTCATTTGTTGCGGCAAGACCGTCAAAAGTGGTACAATTTAAGGATACGAATGCAAGGGAAAGGGGTTCACCGATGCTAGGACTAGTGAAGAAAATTTTTGGTGATTCCAATGAACGGGAAATTAAACGGATGCTCAAGGCTGTTGATTATATCAACGACCTTGAAGCTAGCATTAAGCCGCTGTCCGATGAGGAATTGAAAGGCAAGACAACTGAGTTCAGAAACCGCCTGGAAAAAGGCGAAGAACTTGATGATCTTTTACCGGAAGCTTTTGCTGTTGTTAGAGAAGCAGGTTTTCGTGTACTAGGCAAACGTCATTACGACGTTCAGCTCATCGGGGGTATGGTGCTTCACGAAGGCCGTATCGCGGAGATGAGAACAGGGGAAGGGAAAACGCTCGTTGGAACACTCCCTGTCTATTTGAATGCTTTGCTTGGCAGAGGCGTACACGTGGTTACGGTCAATGACTATTTGGCTCAACGTGATAGCGCGGAAATGGGTCAGATCTACGAGTTCCTCGGCTTGACGGTTGGGGTTAATCTACATGATCTTTCTCATGAGGAAAAGCAAGCGGCTTATGCTTGTGATATTACCTATGGAACGAATAACGAATACGGTTTCGACTATCTGCGTGATAACATGGTGCTTTACAAAGAGCAAATGGTTCAGCGTCCGCTTTATTTTGCGGTTATCGATGAAGTTGACTCCATTTTGGTCGATGAGGCGAGAACGCCGTTGATTATTTCGGGACAAGCAGCGAAGTCTACGGACTTGTACTACGCGGCCGACCGTTTTGTGTCTACGTTGAAAGAAGAAGAGGATTACACGATCGATATTAAAGTGCGTTCCGTGGCTCTTACTGAAGAAGGGGTAGCTAAGGCGGAGCGGGCATTCGGCATTGAGAACTTATTCGATCATCAGAATGTGAATATTAACCATCACGTGACTCAAGGGCTCAAGGCTCGTTTCATTATGAAACGCGATGTGGATTATGTGGTACAAGAAGACGAAGTCATGATTGTTGATGAATTCACGGGCCGTATTATGACAGGCCGTCGTTATAGTGATGGGCTGCACCAAGCCATTGAGGCCAAAGAGCAGCTGCAAGTTCAGAATGAGAGCATGACGCTGGCGACAATTACATTCCAGAACTATTTCCGGATGTACCGCAAACTGGCGGGTATGACGGGAACAGCGAAAACGGAAGAGGAAGAGCTCAAGAAAATTTACGGTCTTGAAGTTATCATTGTTCCGACGAACCGTCCGATGATCCGTAAGGATATGCCGGATGTTGTTTATAAGTCAGAGATGGGTAAATTCAGAGCTGTTGTTGAGCAAATCGTAGAGCGTCATAAGCTGAACCAACCGGTACTTGTAGGTACGGTGTCTATTGAGAACTCTGAGAAATTGTCGGAGATGCTCAAAAAGAAAGGCGTTCAGCACAAAGTACTCAATGCGAAGTATCATGCAGAAGAAGCTGAAATCGTAGCACGCGCAGGTCAACCAGGCTCTGTAACGATCGCAACGAACATGGCAGGCCGCGGTACGGACATTGTGCTCGGTGAAGGCGTACATGATGCAGGCGGGCTGCATATCATAGGTACAGAACGTCATGAAAGCAGACGGATCGATAATCAGCTGCGTGGACGCGCAGGCCGTCAAGGTGACCCTGGTTCTTCGCAGTTCTACCTCTCCCTTGAGGACGAATTGATGAAACGTTTTGGTGCTGACAATATCATGGCGATGATGGACCGCCTCGGTATGGAAGAAGATCAACCGATCGAAAGTAAATTGATCTCGCGTGCAGTCGAATCGGCCCAAAAACGCGTTGAGGGTAACAACTTCGACGTTCGTAAAGTCGTTCTTCAGTATGACGATGTAATGAATCAACAACGGGAAATTATATATAAACAGCGCCGTGAGCTGCTGGAGTCCGAAAATATTCGTGAAGTCATCGAGGGTATGATCAACGCGGTTATCGAACGCATCGTGAAAGCACACTGTCCAGAGGAACAAATTCCGGAGGAGTGGGAGCTTCAGGAAGTGGCTAACTTCGTGAACAACAACTTCTTAACTGAAGAAGGCCAGATTACGGATCAAAATATTTGGGGCAAAGAACAAGAAGAGATTATTGACTACATCAAAGATCTCGTTAGCAAACGTTATGATGAGCGTGAAGCTGAGATCGGTGAAGAATTCATGCGTGAATTCGAAAAGGTCGTTGCTCTTCGTGCTGTAGATAGCAAATGGATGGATCACATCGATGCGATGGATCAACTGCGTCAAGGTATTCATCTTCGTGCTTACGGCGGGACGGATCCGCTGCGTGAGTATCAATTCGAAGGCTTCGAGATGTTCCAAGAAATGATCGACAATATCCGCGAAGAAGTCGCGATGTACATCATGAAGGCTCACGTACAAAGCAACCTGGAGCGTCAAGCGGTAGCCGAAGGTCAAGCGGTGGATACGAAGAACGAAGCTGGCGGGAAGAAACCGCTCGTGCGCGGCGATGAGCAGCGTATTGGACGCAACGACCCATGCCCATGCGGCAGCGGGAAGAAATTCAAGCAGTGCCACGGACAAGGCAGCTAAAGCTGCTAGCTTGCTGCCATGATCTGTATAACCTAGGCACAAGAGAATAAATGAGGTGTAAGACATGCTGGAACCAGAAGTAAAACAGGATTTAAGAGAGACAGCAAAGCGACTAACCGAATTACGGGGGTCTCTTTGACTTAGATCATAAGCTTGAAGCGATCGGTGATTTTGAGGAAAAAATGGGGGCGCCGGACTTCTGGGACGATAACGATCGTGCCCAGAAGACCATCGCAGATCTCAACGCCATCAAAAGTGTCGTCGATCAGTTCCAAGGCTTCTCGAACGAGTTCGACGACCTGCAGGTCATGGTCGAGCTCGAGGAAGAGGAGAGCGATGCTGGCCTAGCCAAAGACATTGAAACAGGCATCGATGCCTTGAAGAAGAAGCTCGAATCCTTCGAGCTAGGCTTGCTTCTCAATCAGCCGTATGACCGGCTGAATGCAATCCTTGAGCTGCATCCCGGTGCTGGCGGCACCGAGTCGCAGGACTGGGCGGAGATGCTGCTGCGCATGTACCGCCGCTGGGCGGAGAAGCGGGGCTACAAAGTCGAGGTACTCGACTATTTGCCCGGCGACGAAGCCGGCGTGAAGAGTGTCACGCTGCAGATCACAGGCTTCAACGCCTACGGCTATTTGAAGGCAGAGAAGGGCGTGCATCGGCTCGTCCGGATCTCGCCGTTCGACGCCTCCGGTCGTCGTCACACCTCGTTTGCGTCGTGTGACGTCATGCCGGAAATCGAGGACGACACGGACGTGGGAGAGATCCGCTCCGAGGATCTCAAAATCGATACGTACCGCGCGAGCGGCGCCGGCGGTCAACACATCAACACCACGGATTCGGCTGTGCGGATTACGCACATACCAACGGGTGTCGTGGTGAGCTGTCAGCAAGAACGCTCGCAGATTAAGAACCGCGAGAAAGCGATGAAGATGCTGCGATCCAAGCTCTACGAGCGGAAGATCGAAGAGCAGCTGAAGCATCTCGCAGAGATTCGCGGCGAGCAGTCTGACATTGCCTGGGGCAGCCAGATTCGTTCTTATGTGTTTCATCCCTATAGCATGGTCAAAGATCACAGGACTTCAGCGGAAACAGGTAATATTGGCGCAGTGATGGATGGAGATCTCAATATGTTCATCGATGCTTACCTGCGTCATCAGATTCGGAAGCCGGAGTAGAACCGTGCATAGGAGCTGTGTGCTGGAAGAGCTGGGTACACCGAACCATTACTAAACGCAAGACGCATATATGGAGCAATAGACGTTTATCCTACATCTGAAAGGTGTAGGATTTTTTCAAGTTTAATGTCATTCAGGATCTGGGTAAGGAAATAGTAGGGATGGAACAACAAGGAGGAAGAAGAAACATGACACTTACTACGGAGCAGCGCATTACACTGCACGGCTTTAACAACCTTACGAAATCATTGAGCTTCAATATGTACGATATCTGCTACACCAGAACCAAAGAAGAGCGCGAAGCCTACATAGAATATATCGACGAACAGTACAATGCTGCCCGGTTAACCAAAATTCTCAAAGCGGTAGCGGATATCATCGGTGCTCATGTGCTCAATGTGGCCAAGCAGGATTATGATCCGCAAGGGGCAAGCGTAACGATGTTGGTTTCTGAAGGGCCTGTGGAGGGCGCTCCGGAAACTTCATTTGAGGAATCCCCCGGGCCCCTGCCGGAGACGGTGCTTATGCACCTGAACACCAGCCATATCACGGTTCATACTTACCCGGAATATCATCCTGATGAAGGGATCAGTACGTTTAGGGCGGATATTGATGTATCCACATGCGGGGAAATTTCGCCGCTAAAAGCACTGAATTACTTAATCCATTCCTTCGATACGGATATTATGACGATGGATTATCGGGTTCGAGGCTTCACACGGGATATAAACGGGCATAAGCTGTTTATTGACCATGATATTAGTTCGATTCAGAACTACATTCCTGAGGAAATCAAAAGCATGTACGACATGATCGATGTAAACGTTTATCAGGAGAACATTTTTCATACAAAATGTAAGCTGAAGAAATTCGATTTAAATAATTATTTGTTCGGTTATACGAAAGACAAGCTGAGCGAAGCGGAACAGAAGGACATTACGGAAAGTGTAAAGTGGGAAATGGACGAAATATTTTACGGTAAAAATATGAGTGCACCCCTGTTGTAGTTATGGGCCTGATTAAATGGTACCGAGAGGAGGGCCGTTTGTGCCCAGAAAAGAACCGCGAATACGGATAGGAAGTCCAGCGCATACCGTATTTGAGTATATATTGATGTTGATCGGCTCGCTGATTATGGCGGCTAGTTTTAACTGTTTTTTGAACCCGAATCAAATTGCAACAGGTGGGGTTTCGGGTATTTCTACGATTGTTCAGCATTTGTCGGGTTTGAACCCGGCGATTACGCAGTGGGCCCTGAATATACCGATTTTCTTATTAGCCTTATGGCTGCTAGGTGGACAATTCGGGGTTAAGGCGGCAGTCGGGTCGGTCATATTTCCGCTGTGCGTACTCGTAACGAGCCATTTAGGGGTGCCTACGCAAAATCCTTTGCTTGCGTCTGTCTATGGAGGCATTGGTGTTGGACTTGGACTCGGAATCGTCTTTCGAGGACGCGGTTCCACTGGGGGACTTGGACTGGCCGCACAAATGCTGCATAAATACACAGGCTTAAGTTTAGGATTTTCGGTAGCGATTTTTGATGGTTTGGTCATTCTAAGCTCTGCGCTTGTTTTCACACCGGAAAATGCGCTGTACGGGTTAATAGGGTTATTTGTCACCACGAAAACGATCGATATCGTTCAACTCGGCTTCAACTATGCCAAAGTGGCCTTCATTATTTCCGATCATACAGAAGCCATACGCAAGGCGATTTTATACGATTTGGACCGTGGACTTACGGAGCTTAGTGGGTCTGGAGGATTTACAGGCGAATCGCGAACGGTCTTAATGGTCGTTGTGAAACAAAATGAAGTAAGTCGATTGAAAACACTAGTCCAGTCGGTTGATCCGCAGGCTTTTGTCATTTTGAGCGAAACGAATGAGGTATTAGGGGAAGGTTTCAAACGACATGCATAGCGAGAAGCTTTGTGATAGATTGGCGCACTTAAGGTGCGTCTTTTTGTGCATAACTTTGTTGAGGGAAGAGTCGCTTGTGGATAAAGTGTGCATAATCTGTGGATAACCATACTACTTACCCACACTTCTTGAATAATTTGAAATAATCACATACAAGATTTGCCCGTATGCCGTATAATTTGGGATAATTGATTTGTTAAACAAATGGGTATCGATGAGAAAAAAATGTTTTTATGCACATGTTGCGTTTAAACGATGCATATTATGTATACTTCTTGTCGGAAGGTATGAACCCAAAGAATAAAAGGTTTGTCGATTTTAATGTAAAAAAGCCTTGAAATGCCTTGCATAGGCACAATTCAATTGTCAAAATCCGCATAAAAAAATTCATTGAATTATTATGTATACGACTGTATAATAATACATATATTTTCGGAACATCGGGAGGGAAATTCAAATGGGTCAAGGAGTTAGGGCGGCTATTATTGGAGCCACGGGTTATGGTGGTGCGGAGTTGATTCGTCTGTTGCAGGCGCATCCTTTGGTACAGATCACTTCGGTCATTTCGACTTCTAATGCAGGAGCGCCGATCGCGGAGCATTTTCCACACTTGCAGGAAGTGGTTGTGGATATTCTAGATGTGCTTGATGTTGACTTGATTGCAGGCAAAGCAGACGTTGTGTTCTTGGCGACACCAGCTGGTGTGAGTGCAGAACTTTCACCAAAACTTCTGGCAGCTGGCCTGAAGGTCATTGATATTTCTGGAGATTTAAGATTGAAATCTAGTGCTGACTATGAAAAATGGTATAAAAAGCCAGCGGCTTCTGAGGAAACATTGGCACAATCCATTTATGGTTTGTCTGAGGTGTTCGGTGATGAAGTGAAGGGCAGTGATTTAATCGCTAACCCAGGCTGCTATCCGACAGCGACGCTGCTTGGTCTGATTCCTGCAGTCAAAGCGGGTTGGATCGATCCATCTACGATTATTATTGATGCCAAATCCGGCGTGTCCGGCGCGGGTCGCGGCGTTAATCTAGGCGTGCACTACGCGGAAGTGAATGAGAATTTAACAGCCTATAAAGTGAATAAACATCAGCATATTCCGGAAATCGAGCAGGCGCTCAGCCGTGTTGCAGGTAAACCGGTTGTTACGACGTTCACGACACATCTTGTGCCTATGACGCGCGGAATTATGGCTACCATGTATGCAACTATACAAGGTGAACACACCGCCGAGGAATTCATCGAATTGTACCGCCAGTATTATGAAGGTCGGAGATTTGTACGGATTCGTCAAAATGGAAAGCTTCCTTCTACGAAGGAAGTGTTCGGCTCGAACTACTGCGACATCGGCTTTGCGGTGGATGAGCGCACGGGGCGTGTGACCATCGTTTCTGTCATCGATAATGTGGTTAAAGGCGCTGCAGGTCAGGCTATTCAGAATTTGAATATGATGCAAGGCTGGGACGAAACGACAGGGCTGTTGTTCGCACCGGTGTATCCATAACGAGAAGATGAGGACAGGTGAAGGACGAACATGCTAGATCTAGTGAGCTTTACTGTCGTGCCAGAGGGCACAGTAACGACGCCGAAAGGCTTTCGTGCAGGTGGTCTGCACTGTGGATTAAAGAAGACGGAGCGCTATGATCTAGGCGCAATCGTCTGTGATGTACCGGCGGCAGCGGCTGGCGTTTACACGCTGAACGCGTTCCAAGCGGCACCGCTGCGCGTGACGCAGGAGAGCATCGCCCAAGGCGGCAAGCTGCAGGCGATGATCGTCAACAGCGGCAACGCGAATGCGTGTACCGGCCAGCAAGGTGAGGACGACGCATATGCGATGCGCGCTGCTAGTGCGAAGGCGCTAGGCGTGGCGGAGCACCACGTCGGCGTGACGAGCACGGGTGTCATCGGCGAGTTATTGCCGATGGGGAAAGTGCTGAGCGGCATCGAGCAGCTGCCGCTTAAAGTGAAGGCAGAAGGCGGAAACGACTTCTGCCAAGCGATCTTGACCACGGACCTCACGCAGAAGATGACGTGCGTCCGTGTTGTCGTTGGCGGCAAAGAGGTTCACATTGCCGGGGCAGCGAAGGGTTCGGGGATGATTCACCCGAACATGGCGACGATGCTCGGTTTCATGACAACCGACGCGCCGATTGAGAGCGAATACCTGCAGCTGCTGCTGAGCAGGATCACGGATTCTACGTTCAACATGATCACTGTTGACGGGGATACTAGCACCAACGACATGGTCGTGGCGATGGCAAGCGGGCTGGCCGGCGGCGAAGCTTTGAATCCGGAGCATCCGGATTGGGAAGCGTTCGCGGCAGGGTTCCAGTACGTTGGCGAGTACCTCGCCAAGGCGATTGCGCGCGACGGCGAGGGTGCGACGAAGCTGATCGAGACGACGGTAGTCGGCGCGGAGAGCGACGATGCGGCACGTAAGATCGTGAAGTCGATCATTGGCTCCAGCTTGGTCAAATCCGCTGTTTATGGCGCGGACGCGAACTGGGGTCGGATCATTGCGGCAGTCGGTTACTCCGGGCAGCCGGTGAACGTGAACACCGTCGATATTCGCCTAGGCAATATCTCAGTGTTAGAGCAGTCGCGTCCAGTGAAGTTCGACGAGGAAGCGGCGCTTGCTTATTTGAAAACAGATACGATTCAAATTCATGTGAATTTACATATGGGCGCTGGCAAGGCAACGGGCTGGGGCTGCGATTTAACATATGATTATGTGCGGATCAATGCGGCTTATCGGACTTAGGTTTGGTTTTAGCTAGCACATAAGGAAGCAAAGGGGAACGAAAGCTAGTGAAGAACAATTGCTTTGTGATGAAATGCGGCGGCAGCACGCTGGCTGCATTACCGATTAGTTTCTTTGAAGATATGCGTCAGCTCCAGGATGAGGGTATTGTAACTGTCATCGTTCATGGCGGCGGTCCTGCTATTTCGGAGACGCTTGGGAAGCTCGGGATTGAGTCCGGTTTTGTAAACGGTCTGCGGGTGACGAATGAAGCAGTGCTCGACGTTGTGGAGATGGTGCTTTCCGGCCAGATTAACAAAGAGATCGTACGCCGAATTCAATTAACAGGCGCAATGGCGCTTGGATTGTCCGGTGTGGATGGACATTTGATTGAAGCGAAGCCGGTGGCGAATAGTCACGAGGTTGGCCTTGTTGGTGATGTCACGAAAGTGAACGCTGAGCTGATTCAAGGTATCGTAAGTATGGGTTACATCCCGGTGATCGCACCAGTTGGACTTGGCGAGGATGGCGGCCAGCGTTATAACATTAATGCCGATACAGCAGCAGGAGCTGTTGCTTCTCACCTTGGTGTAGAGCAGATGGTTGTGGTGACAGACGTCCCCGGCATTATGAAAACAGTGGATGGCGAGAAACGGGTGCTTCCCGTTGTCAGCGTGGCAGAGATTGAAGAGATGATCGCGAGCGGTGATATCTACGGGGGTATGATTCCGAAGGTTCGAGCAGCGATTGCTTGTATACAAGGCAGGGTCCAAGAAGTTGTCATCGTGAACGGATCTGAGCCGAATGTGTTGAGCAAAGTACTGAAGGGCACGGGGATCGGCACGAGGATTGTGCGCTAACAATGTTTTTCATTGTATCGACGACTGATACGGGCTTGAAATACCGCTATAGCGATGTTTTTCATCATTATGCTGCAACTTCAGGACTCCGGAGCGAGTTTAATGATATTTTTCATCCTTAAATAGGGCTGTAAGGTAGGTAAACCTGTAAATTGACTCACTTAACGATGATTTTCATCGTTATAATTAAAGTTTAACGTCAGGCTGTCTCCATAGCGATGAATAACATCGTTACCATTCAAAAGGTTATTGAACGGAGGTATCTGTGATGCAGCGGATTACTTTTATGTTTAAACAATTCCTAAGAGAGCCTCTATGGTTTAAAATACTTATTTCAATAACCTTGCTTATTGCACTCATTTTTAGCAATTCTTACTTTGCAAATCATCCAGCTTATCAAGGCTTCTCGAAATTAGCGGCAGCTATCTTCTTCATTGCATACGGGATGAAAATGCGAAGAAATCGAACAACAGCTATTATTTTATATGCAGCTGCAGCGATATGTCTTTATTTAGCTTGGCACAAGTTCGAACTTATGGGTTGAACCACAAACTTTAAGGAGGGAATGTACATGACTGAAACAGGAAAAAGCTCGCTATTTCCAACCTATGCAAGATATCCAATCACGCTAGTGAAGGGGGAAGGCAGCCGTCTTTGGGATGATACAGGCAAGGAATACATCGACTTGATGAGCGGGATCGCGGTAACGAACCTCGGGCACGCGCCTCAAGCGGTGAAGGAGAAGTTGATTGAACAGCTCGATCAAGTATGGCATGTGAGCAATCTTTTCCATATTCCGAATCAGGAGAAACTGGCAACCCTACTCACAGATAATAGCTGTGCAGACGCGGTATTCTTCTGTTCCACTGGCGCGGAAGCGAATGAGGCTGCAATTAAGCTGGCACGTCGCTATAACCAGAAGGTTTTGAATAATGGTCGGTACGAGATTATCACGTTCAACATGTCGTTCCACGGACGCACGCTGGCGACATTAACCGCTACTGGTCAAGATAAAGTGAAGGAAGGCTTCCATCCGCTTCCTGGCGGCTTCGTCTATGCGCCTTATAACGATATCGAGGCTGTCCGCAGTCTTGTAAATGAGCATACTTGTGCCATCATGTTGGAGATGGTGCAAGGGGAAGGCGGCGTGCTGCCGGCTGATCCGGAGTTCGTGAAACAAATTGCAGAGCTTTGCATGCAAGAGAACCTGCTTCTGATCGTGGATGAAATCCAGACGGGCGTAGGACGTACAGGTAAGCTTTTTGCCTATGAGCATTATGGGGTGGAACCGGATATTTTCACGTTGGCCAAAGGCCTCGGTGGAGGGTTTCCGATCGGTGCTATGTTAGGCAAAGCGTTCTTGGCTGAAGCATTCAGCGCTGGAAGCCACGGGTCAACTTTTGGTGGAACGCCGATAGCTACGGCTGCAGGATATGCGGCTGTGGACACGATTATCTCGAATAAACTGCCAGAGCGCGCTGCGGAATTAGGCGCATACACAGTGAAGAAGCTGGAGAGCAAGCTTGCAGGCAATCCGCTTATCAGCAATATTCGCGGCATTGGTCTCCTCATCGGGATCGAATGCACACAGCCAGCAGGTGAAATCATTAGTGAAATTCATAAGCAAGGTGTACTCGTGATTCCGGCAGGGCCGAATGTTATTCGTTTGGTGCCCGCTTTGACTATACCGCAAGAAGATTTAGATCAAGCCCTAGACGTGGTGTGCAGTGTCCTCTCCCAGAAGGCATCAACCATCAGCAGCGTTTAGTAAAAGTTCCGTTTAAGAGAGGTTGGATAACATGAATATGGCTGTAAAGGAAGAACTGGCTGCCCAGTTGAAGGGCAAGGATTTTCTTGCTTTAGTTGATTATACATCAGAAGAAATTGAATATTTGATTCACTATGCGATTGAGCTTAAACGCAAACAGAAAGCTAGAGAGCCGCATGCTGTGTTGGCTGGTAAGACGCTGGGAATGATTTTTGAGAAATCCTCGACGCGTACGCGTGTCTCCTTTGAAGTAGGAATGTACCAACTTGGAGGTCAGGCTCTTTTCCTCAGCAAAAATGATCTGCAGCTTGGACGCGGCGAAACCGTTTGGGATACTGCACAAACACTGTCCCGTTACCTGGATGGCATCATGATTCGTACGTATGAACACCGCAAAGTGATTGACCTTGCTCGCGGATCAACAGTACCGGTCATTAATGGATTGACGGATTATGCTCATCCTTGTCAGGTTATGGCTGATTATCAGACGGTTTTGGAGAAAAAAGGCCGTTTGAAAGGTCTCAAAGTCGCCTACATCGGGGATGGCAACAATATGGTGCATTCTCTCATGATGGGTGCAAGTAAATTAGGGATGAACTTCGCGATTGCCTCGCCGGAAGGCTACGATCCCGACAAGGAAGTCATTCAGATTTCTAAAGAGAACGCAGCGCAAACCGGAGGCAGTGTCCTCCTTACTCGTGATCCACGCGAAGCGATTGAAAATGCGGACGTCGTCTACACGGACGTTTGGGCAAGCATGGGCTTTGAGGCGGAGCAGCAGGAGCGGGAGATTGCTTTCAAGAATTTCCAAATTAACGAGGCGCTTGTGAAGCATGCTAAGCAAGACTACTTGTTCATGCACTGCTTGCCTGCACACCGCGGGGAAGAAGTGAGCGAGGGCGTTATCGATGGCCCGAATTCGATCATTTTTGACCAAGCAGAGAATCGTCTTCATGCGCAAAAGGCTATTATGGCCGCGACAATGATATAATAATTCGTAACAGACATAGAAATGGAGAGATTAGTAGACATGGCTAAGGAAAAAATCGTTCTCGCCTATTCCGGCGGATTGGATACATCGGTTATTTTGAAGTGGCTCAAGGAGACTTACGACGCCGAAATTATTGCTTTTACAGCGGATATTGGGCAAAAGGATGAGCTGGACGGTCTGGAGGAAAAAGCGCTCCAAACCGGCGCATCCAAGATCTACATCGACGACTTGCGCGAAGAGTTTGCGAAGGATTTCATCAACCCGATGTTTCAAGCGGGTGCTTTGTATGAAGGGCAATACCTGCTCGGCACTTCGATTGCTCGTCCTTTGATCGCGAAGCGCATGGTCGAGATCGCTCGCGCTGAAGGCGCAACAGCGATTGCTCACGGAGCAACCGGCAAAGGGAATGACCAAGTGCGCTTTGAGCTGACAGCAGCGGCGTTGGCGCCTGAGCTGTCCGTTATCGCGCCTTGGCGTCTTGAGCAGTTCCGCGAAGAGTTCCCAGGTCGCGCTGAGATGATCGCGTATGCCGAGAAACACGGCATTCCGGTTACTGCATCAGCGGCGAAGCCGTATTCGACGGATCGTAACTTGCTGCATATCTCTTTCGAGAGCGGCATGCTGGAAGATCCTTGGTTCGATGCTGCATCTGACGAAAACAAAGGCATGTACGTCCTGAGCGTAGCTCCAGAAGATGCACCGGATCAAGCGGAGTACATCGAGCTTGAGTTCGACAAAGGTGACTGCGTAGCCATCAATGGCAATAAGTTGTCTCCACTGCAAGTCATGGAAACCTTGAATGAAATCGGCGGCAAGCACGGTATTGGCCGCGTGGACATGGTTGAGAACCGTTTCGTCGGTATGAAGAGCCGCGGCGTGTACGAGACTCCGGGCGGTACGATCCTTTTCACCGCTCACCGCAAAATGGAATCCCTGACGATGGATCGCGATGTCATGCACCTTCGTGATTCCCTCATTACGAAATATGCAACACTAGTTTATAATGGCTTCTGGTTCGCACCCGAGCGTTTGGCGATTCAAGCGCTTGTGGGAGAAAGCCAAAAGAACGTAACAGGTACTGTACGCTTGAGATTGTACAAAGGCAACGTAATTGGCGCTGGTGTGAAAAGTCCAGTATCCTTGTACAATCCGGAAATTGCTACAATGGAAGCAGATCCGACGAAAGCATATGACCAAGGCGATGCAACTGGATTCATCCGCTTGAACGCGCTTCGTCTGAAAGTATCCTCCGGCGTAGAACAAAAAGCAAAGAAGTAATTATATAGCAGCACGATCCGCTGGCTTTCCCTTGTGGAAAGCCTTTGGGTTGTCCATAAGCTTGTCAATAAGGCTGACCATAAGGACTGTCCAGCAGAGAGACTTTGAGCGCCGCTCAAAGATCCCTATATTAGGTGTTAATACGAGAGGAGCCATGCACGGTGTCTAAGCTTTGGGGTGGACGATTTACGAAGAAAACCGACCAAATGGTCGAAGAATATACCGCATCGATTACATTTGATAAAGAGTTAGCTGAGGAAGATATTGAAGGCAGCTTGGCGCATGTGACGATGCTTGGCAAGTGCGGCATTCTTCCTGCGGATGATGTCGAGAAAATCAAGGATGGATTGCATGCTGTGCAAGGCATGATTCGCCGCGGCGAGCTGGAATACACGATTCAGAATGAAGATATTCATATGAATATCGAGAAAACCTTGATCGATTTGATCGGCCCTGTCGGCGGCAAGCTTCATACGGGCCGCAGCCGTAACGATCAAGTGGCGACGGACATGCATCTTTACCTGCGCAAGCGGGTGGTTGAGTTCGTAGGCCTGCTGATCAAGCTGCAAGAGGCTTTGCTTGAGAAAGCGAAGGATAATCTGGATACGATTATCCCAGGGTATACCCATCTGCAGCGTGCTCAGCCGATTCTGTTCGCACATCACATGATGGCTTACGTCAGCATGTTCCAGCGCGATCTTGAGCGCTTGCAGGACAGCTACAAGCGCGTAGACATGCTGCCGCTCGGCGCTGGCGCGCTCGCCGGCACGACCTTCCCGATCGACCGCCATTTCGTGGCGGAGCAGCTCGGGTTCGGACGCGTGTACGAGAACTCCCTGGATGCGGTCAGCGACCGCGATTTCATCCTCGAGTTCCTCTCTAACGCGTCCATGATCATGATGCACCTTTCTCGCTTCAGCGAGGAAATGGTGCTCTGGTCCTCGACCGAGTTCGCGTTCATCGAACTCGATGATGCGTTCTGCACCGGCAGCTCGATCATGCCGCAGAAGAAGAACCCGGACGTGGCTGAGCTTGTCCGCGGCAAAACAGGCCGCGTCTACGGCAACTTGTTCGGTTTGATGACCGTACTCAAGTCGCTGCCGCTGGCTTACAATAAGGACATGCAGGAAGATAAAGAAGGCATGTTCGATACGGTTCGTACCCTTCAGGGCGCTCTTCAATTATTCGCTCCTATGGTCGCAACGATGAAAGTAAACTCGGATCGCATGAGACAAGCTGTGAATCAAGATTTCTCGAACGCAACGGATATCGCTGATTACCTTGTGAACAAAGGATTGCCTTTCCGTCAGGCGCACGAAGTGATTGGCAAAACTGTGCTGTACTGCATCCAAAACCAAAAATACCTGCTCGATATGAGCATCGAAGAGTTCAAAACCTTCTCTAGTCTTTTCGAGTCCGATATTTATCAAGTTTTACAGCCTGAACAGGTGGTTAACGCGCGTAACGTCTACGGCGGAACGGCCAGCAACCAAGTGACAGAGGCGATTGCTCGTGCTGAGCAAGTGCTGACGCAGTCGAACGAGTGGTTGCAAGTTTATTTAGAAAAAAGCAAATAAGAGAAAAAGCCTTCAATACCATCCGAATCGATGGAATTGAAGGCTTTTCTTATCTACCGGTAACGGAGATAAACCCTGTATCAGCTCGTACCGTCACTTTTTTGCTGCCATCACCGATGGTGCCCTTTGCGGAATGATGATCAGTCCGTTGTACATTTACACCAGGTACTTCCAGATTGACACTGCCTGTGTCGGTGTTCAGATCGAAGCTTGCATTCTTTGGAGCAGGATCGAGCTGAAGCCGAATCGTACCCGTGTCGGTTTCTAGCGATACGGAATCTCCGATATCGTGCAGTTTAGCTGTAATGCTGCCTGTATCTGTTTTCATCTTTACATCACCTTGGCCATTCTCCACGTTGATATGACCTGTATCCGTTTGAAGGTTCAGCTGCTTACCTTCATAACGTTCAATGGTGATATCGCCTGTGTCCGTGCTGGCTGTGAGTTTGTCGGCTTTCACTTCATTAAAGTGGATGCGTCCTGTATCCGAAGACACCGTGATCGCTTTGTACAATTTATCTGGAAGCGTCACTTCTGTTTTGATGCCTAGCCCTTGGTAAGCGATCACTCTTTTCAATTCGTTCAAATCGAAACCGATATTAATTTGTGATTTTTTCTGCGTACAGACGTCTACACGCCATACATTGCTTCCTTCCGTTGCAGCTTCAACGGTACAATTATTAGCATTATGCTCGCTAATCGTTCCTACCAGATGCACTTTAATTTCATCGGAGTTACTAGGGATAAAGGTTACCCCGGAGATGTCATTTTGAATGATTAATGTATCAATATTTGCGGCAGGAATCTTCTTTTCGATATCAATATTCGTGACACCTGCGCTCCAATCAACCGCTTTAAAAGAAACAGCTGCTCCAATAAGGCCGACCCCAAGGCAGGCAAAGCCGAGCAGTAAGAAAAATTTGACTCCACGTTTCATAGCTTAAGCCCCCTTAATCAATTTGGCATTAAATTGGATGTACATCCAGCTGAGTTTGAAAAATACTTTAAACAACCATGTGCTTAGCGTCGTCAATATAATGCCCAAGCCGAAACAAGCAAGCATTGCGAATCCAATGAACTGCATATCGCTGCCGACCGTACCCATATAACTGTCGAGAATGCCGACGATTGGCGAGATGATGAGCGCAAAGCCCGAAACAAATAGGGCAATTAACGTAGCGAGAATACCGAACCAAGGACCAACAACGAAAATAAGGTTAAAAAATCCAAGCATAATACTTACGATGATCGCCTTAATACTCGACTCCTGTTTAACAGGATAAGGGTATGGATTGGTATTCATATAAGGGTTCGTGCCCTGTGGATGCGTATAAGGTGGAAAGCCCTTAGTTTCAGGAGCTTGCTTAGGCGCAGCAGTCGGTTCAGGTCTGGAAAAAGATTTCTCTACCGCATCGCTAGGCGTGCTTTTCGAAGGCTCTTGCCCAGTACTTGGTGTTTCCTTCTGAGCGTCCCAGTTAGGAACTCGCGGATAGCCGAGTGACTGGGCTACATCATCCTCTTGCTTGCCATTTTCAATGGCTTTCTGAAACAATTCTTCATATACAGACAATATATTTTGGCGCTCCTTCTCGGGAAGTCCACGCAGTCGATAGTTTAATTCTTTGAAATAATCGATTTTGCTCATCGCCTAGCCTCCTTGTGTGCTATTTCATATTCCTATCATAATAGAAAAAAGTCATAATGACCTAGTAACTACAGTCACATGACCTTTCCTATTCGCAAAAGAGGCAGAAGCCTCTATATATTACCGGTTAACCGGTCCTTTCACGCCATCTTCAAGGATGGGCTGCTCTGGCGTTGAGGGATTCATTTCTTCAGACTTGATGTCACTCCGGTTGGCGGCGATGATAGTAGGCACTGGAGAATACTGATCCTTCGAGATTAATTCTTTACTGACGATCGTACCATTTTCTCTTTTGATCCGATATGTCTCTACCTTGTAGCCAACCTTGCCGGTACTGATAGGGCGTGTAATGCCAGGTTTCAGGCTTGAATTTTGTATGTATTTAACCGGTGGTTGAATTGTTTCTACAATGTTGGAATTGATGTCAAAGGTAATAGATGGCGACATATGACCGAAAAGCTTCACGGTGACGGCTTGTTCTGTTGTTATGGTTCGTATCAATAGATAGGCATCTGTATTGTTGCGGAATTTGAAATTAATATAGCCGCTGGCGAAAGTTGCATCTTGGCCGAGCGTAACATAGCTAACAGGGAGTGAATGATTGCGCCGCTCAACAATGTCTAGTCCACTCCGCAAGACAGCATTGTAAAGCGTTGTAGAAACTTGGCAAATGCCGCCTCCAATGCCTGGCACGAGCTTGCCGTTTAGGATGACTGGTGCTTCCTTATAGCCGAATTGGGCTTCAGTTTGTTCAATAATCTTGCTATAGTCGAACGTCTCTCCCGGTGCCATTAGCAAATCCTGAATAGAGGCTGCTGTGGAGCGTATATTGTGAATTCTCCCTTCACCCGAAGGGGGGAATGAGGTCGTAAATTCCGAGATTTTACGATCGATGCCCTGACGCTTCAATGACTCCATCGTTACCGCGGGGCCCTGCTCATATAAAGGCAAGGATAGTGTGATTGGAGCGGCATTGTGAATATAGCCTATGGATGGAGCAATTTCTTTCAAGTGTTCAAGCAAATGAGCCGTATCAATTCTCAGCACTTTGCGTTCGGGCTCGAAAGCTAGTAAATCTTCATTGGTTACGATGCGTTTTGCGGCAACAGGCTGAAGACTATAGAGGTCCTTCCAAGCTTCTTTGACTACGGTGTTTAGCTGAGCTTGATTGACAGTGACCTCAAGCGGTATATTCGCGTGACGTAGGGTCCAGCGAGCTTTTATACGCTCTATCGGAGAGCCTCCGAATAGCTGCCCAAGCGAACGAGCTAGGGTTTCCTTTTGGTACTGAACACCTAGTTGTCCAAGCGACAGTTGTTTTTTGGGAATGTTCGATCGGGAGGATTGCAATTGAACGGGATAAGATGAGAGCAGCTGTAGGCGCTGTTCGTATTCTTGTTGAAATTTATCATAGGGCATTCCTCCAACCCGCCAGCCAGCAACTGTGAAATCTGCAGGGAGTGTAGGCTTAGAACCATAGACGTATAGAGCAATGCTAAACGCACTTAGCATGCCTAAGACGATAGACGTATAGAAGATAACTTTTCTAATTTGGCTTGGCATGTACAGCGGCTCCTTTGCGCTCAGATACAAGCGGTTCAGGCACAAGGATGCCTGTACTATTATATGTATCGTTAGCTAAGGGGTTTTAGTACTTGCTAGGGGATTATCCAGCAGCCCAGGAGAACAAAAAAACCGTCGGACATGGTCCAATGGATGAAAAATTTATTTCCGAATACATAAACAAGCAGGGCTGATGGGGGGTTCTCGGATGAGGGCGCTCGTGACGCTACCTACAGGCTTATGTCTCAGCGTCCAGATGTTTGTTCTCCTGCTTTAACAACCGTTAGCCAAAATCCGTATGAAATCGGTTATCAATCTGCCCAGATGATTATTGACATGCTTGAGGGCCGTCAAGTAACCAAACAATTGGTGCTTCCAACGGAACTTCTCGTCCGGTCTAGTGTAGCCGCGCCTAAAAATAAACAAAATTAATGACATGACCGTCCTTTGTAGGGCGGTTTTTGCGTATATTATAGTTTTCTTGTTCGACATTACTAGCGTTGGATTTCTCATATTCACTAAGAAAATGATATAATGACGGTATTCAACAGGATTTTCAAAGCTATTTTAGAAGGAATTTCAGCAATTGTGTCGAATGGTTAAAAGCTATCTTTACAAGCAGAGAGACTTTGAGTAAACTCAAAGATCCAACAGCAGAGAGACTTTGCTACGCAAAGATCCATATATTAGGATGTGATATTGTGATCGAAATGCAGGACGTATGGAAAACGTACTCCAACGGCACTCATGCATTGCGAGGAATTAATGTAAAAGTGGACAGCAATGAGTTCGTTTACGTTGTTGGACCTTCCGGCGCAGGTAAATCTACATTTATGAAGTTGATGTATAGAGAAGAGCGGCCTACTAAGGGTCAAATCTTCGTGAATGGTTTTAATTTGGAAAAGCTGAAACAGCGTAAGATTCCTTACGTGCGTCGAAATATCGGCGTTATTTTCCAGGATTATCGACTGCTTCCTAAGCTTAATATTTTTGAAAATGTGGCTTTCGCTATGGAAGTTATCGAGGCACCTAAGAAGCAGATTAAGAAACGCACCATGGAAGTGCTCGAGCTTGTTAAGTTGAAGGATAAAGCGAATTCGCTGCCCTCTCAGCTTTCTGGAGGCGAGCAGCAGCGGGTAGCGATTGCCCGGGCAATAATTAACAACCCAGCTGTCATTATCGCCGATGAACCGACAGGAAATCTCGACCCTGAGACCTCCTGGGGAATCATGAAATTGATGGAGGAAATTAACTTCCGGGGAACCACCATAGTCATGGCTACGCATAACAAAGAAATCGTAAATACGATGCGTAAACGAGTCATTGCGATTGAGCATGGACTCATTGCTCGTGACCAGGTACGGGGGGAATACGGCTATGAAGATTAGTACAATTTCTCGTCATTTGCGAGAAGGTACGAAGAATGTCGTTCGGAATGGTTGGATGACGTTCGCGTCGATTAGTTCGATTGCCATTTCGTTATTTATTTTAGGTATTTTTGTCCTTATTACACTTAATGTGAATGATATTGCAGGTCAGATTGAGAAACAGGTTGAGATTAATGTGTATCTAGAGGTTAACACTTCGCAGGATCAGATTAATGCGCTCGAATCTCAAATTCAAGCTATTCATGAGGTAAAAACCATTAAGTTTGTTTCGAAAGAAGAGGGCCTTGTTTATTTAAGGCAAAAGCTTGGTGAGAGCGGTAAAGCTTTGTTAGATGGATTTGAAGGGGAAAACAACCCGCTAAACGATGCGTTCACCATCGAAGTCGATGACCCACGCAATGTGGCAGTCGTTGCTGATCAAATCAGCGCGCTCAACATCGGCAAAGATCCAAAGCCTATCTACAAGGTGAATTATGGCAAAGGTACGGTTGAAGCTCTATTTAAGGTGACACAAATTGTTCGTTGGGTCGGGATTGGTATCGTTATTTTACTTTCATTTACCGCTGTGTTCCTGATCGCGAATACGATCAAAATTACGATTTTGGCCAGACGCAAAGAAATATCAATTATGAAACTGGTGGGTGCGACGAATTCCTTTATTCGTTGGCCGTTCTTTATAGAAGGTGCTCTACTCGGATTCATCGGCTCTGTGATCCCGACAGCTATTATTCTAGGTGGGTACTGGAAGCTGCTTAACACGAGTTCACTGAACTTGAATCTGCTTATGGTTGAATTAACACCTTTCGGGGAGATTGCTCCTACGATGACGACTTTGTTGTTAGGTATTGGTATGGTAATAGGCATCTGGGGATCCCTAATCTCAGTCCGCAAATTCCTCAGGGTTTAAGGAGGCTTTTAAAGCCGACTTTGATAACGATGTATTTCTGGAAGCATACTCGGCATCGAATCTTGAACGAAAATGGGGTAGTCCGGTACTCATGTAGCTTGCTACACTCCGTTCCTCCTACTCCCATTTTCGTCCAACCTTCTCGGTTCTGAAAGCCGGCTTTAAAAGCATTTATTTATTTTTTTCATTTTCAAAGATTCATAGATTAAGAATTTAAGAGATTCAAAGTATAAAAGATTCAAGAAGTGCCAGGTTTTGACGATAGGGAGGCTACGTGCTTGAAGAAGAAGATTCTACCTGTGGTGTTGACTCTTGGGATTGCGGCTTCATTGGCGGTTCCTTATGCGGGGTATGCCGCTTCAACAACGGAAAAGATCGATCAGCAGTTGACTCAGCTCAAGAAGATGAAGGCGGAAGCGCAGCAGAAGGCGAATGACGCGCAGAATCAAATCACGAAGGTTCATACGGAGAAGGACCAGGCGACCAAGGATATGAACACACTTGTCAATCAGGTGAATGAAGCTAGTAAGAAGCTCACGAAGTTGAATGAAGAAATCGACCAAGTGTCGGATACATTAGCAGATAACGCTAAACAATTGGATGAAGCGGAAGCGCGTGTGGAGACTCGCGATCAAATGCTGAAATCCCGAGTGCGCTTGATGTATATGAACGGTTTTGTTTCCTACATGGATGTGCTGCTTAGCGCGACCAGTTTTTCTGATTTTTTGAACCGTATTGAAGCTTTGAAATCTATTGTTAATCAAGATAAAGAGATACTAGTGGCAAATAAGAAAGATAAAGAAACGGTTGCCCAGAAGAAGATAGATACAGAGGAACAGCTTGAGAAGGTTAAGGCGCTTTATGCTGATGCCGACGCCCTTAGGGACGATCTCCAAGCGAAGGAGAAGGCCAAGGAAGTTAAGATTGCTTCTCTTACGAAGCAAGAGAGGGTGCTAGAGGATATTTCTGAAGAAAGCGATAAACAGATTACACAATTAGCGAAGCAAGAGGCTGATTTACAGGCGAAGAAACGTGCAGCTAGTAAAGCGAAGTCGCCTTTCACTTATTCCGGTGGGAAACTGGGTTACCCTTTGGCTGCTCAAGCGCCGCTTACATCTGATTTCACGAATAGAATCAATCCGGTTACAGGCAGATCTGAGAGCCATAAAGGGATTGATTTGGGAGCACCCAAGGGAACGGGCATTCTCGCAGCTGAGAACGGCTCAGTCATCTATGCATCATGGATGAACGGCTACGGGAATTGCGTCATCGTGGATCATGGGAATGGGTTATGGACGGTATATGGACATATTATGAATGATGGGATCTATGTCAAAGTTGGCGATTTGGTGAAACGCGGACAGAAGATTGCCGGTGTTGGCTCGACAGGTCAATCGACAGGGAACCATTTGCATTTTGAAGTTAGGAAGAATGAAGTTCCAACCGATCCTAAACCATTCTTACGATAGGGGAACTTGGTTATAAAACGGGAATAGCTTGTCATATACTACAAACAGGCGAACCCAAATGGGTTTTAGGAAAAAGGTGGTGAAACGCGCTTTGCAATTCAAAGGACGCACGGTCATAGTATTTGTTTTGTTAGCTATGTTTGCAAGCAGTATCGTGACACTGACGATTGTGGATTCATCCTTTTCTTGGGGGCGGAAAGAGCAGCCAGCGGGCAGTACAGCCGCATCCACTGCCTCTTCATCCGGGCTATCGAGTAAGGATTTGAGCAAAATCTCTACAACGTTTCAATTGATCGAGAGCAAGTATTTGAAGCAGCCGGATCATGATAAGCTGGTCAACGGAGCAATCAATGGCATGCTGGAATCTCTGGAAGATCCATTTACCGTGTATATGGATCAGAAAGAAGCGAAGCAGTTCGATGAGAGTATTACGTCCTCTTTTCAAGGCATAGGGGCAGAGGTTTCGATTGAGGAAGGTAAATTCGTTATCGTTTCTCCAATCAAGGGCTCTCCTGCTGAGAAAGCGGGTATTCAATCCAAAGACGTGATTGTCTCGGTCAACGGAGAGAAGTTGGACGGGCTTACACTCAACCAAGCAGTCATGAAAATCCGCGGCCCTAAAGGGACGCAGGCGAAGCTGGACTTACTTCGTCAAGGTGCCGGTGATCCGGTGCAAGTCATCGTGGTCAGGGATAATATTGACGTTGAAACGGTTTATGGCGAGATGCTGCAGGACCAAATCGGGAAGATTGAGATTCGCCAATTCTCCTCGAATACAGCCGTCCGTTTTGCCGAAGAGTTGAAAAGCCTTGAAGCCAAAGGGATGAAAGGACTAGTTATCGACGTGCGTAATGACCCGGGCGGTCTGTTGAACGTGGTCGTAGACATCGTGAATCCTTTCGTCAAGAGCGGCAAACCGATCGTCCAGGTCGAGAATCGGGATGGGAAGCGGGAGCCGACACCTTCAACGGGTTCAGGCAAGAACTATCCGGTTACTGTTCTTGTGAACAAGGGGAGTGCGAGTGCTTCGGAGATATTGGCAGGAGCCTTCCAAGAAGCGGTTGGCAGCAAGATTATTGGCGAAACTTCCTACGGGAAAGGAACCGTTCAGGTTACTTTCGAGAAGGAAATGGGCGACGGCAGCAATATTAAAATGACGGTGTACAAATGGTTAACGCCTAACGGCAACTGGATTCACAAAACGGGGATCCAACCGGATATCCCAGTTGAGCAGCCAGGTTATTTCAAAGCAGCTCCGCTGTCTAAGAAAAGTGTGCTTAAACAGGATATGACAAGCGATGATGTGAAGAATCTACAGCTTATGCTGACAGGTCTTGGTTTTAACCCAGAGCGTTCGGACGGTTATTTCAATGATAAGACAGTTACAGCTGTTAAAGCTTTCCAAAGGACTAACGGTTTACCAATGACTGGCGAGGTAGACACGGAAACAGCGGCTAAAATCGAAAAATCAATTTTGGCGCAAATCCGTGAGCCGAAGAACGATTTGCAGTTGAAGGCAGCAATTGGGCAAATTCAAAAGCAAATCGGGAAATAATAAGGATCAGATAATGGAAATTCGTCAAGATGGGCAGGAGATAAGCTCTAATAGTCGAATTAGTGTAGGAAGGTTGCTACGGCTGCCTTCCTATTTCTTTTTCATCAAGGAGCCCAGATTCGTATGGATGTATTGATTCAACTCTTGGACAGACTGCTGCAGGCTGTAGGGCAGTTGTTTGCGAATCCTTTTTACTATATAGGTATTCTATTTATCGTGCTGCATTATCGGAAGCAGATCCAGATGGAGCGTAAGCTGTTTCACACGCGCTTGCATTCTTTATTGAATGAGACATGGCGAACCGTACTCTGGGGTTGGTTAGGCGGTATCAGTGCCTCCGTACTTATGCTCTTCGTAGGTGTTAATATCGAAGCGAACACGGTAATTCTGTTATGGGTCCTATCGATTATCCTAGTTATGATGCGTGTTAGATTCTTGTGTTTGGCTTATGCGGTAGGTATTTTGGGAATCGCGCAAGTGATTCTTTCGTGGATACCGAATGCAGCCAGCCTCCAGGAGGCGGTACCTGTTCTGGACATTGTAGTTGGCGCGGATATTCCTTCCTTGCTGGTCATTGTCGCCGTACTTCATCTTCTAGAAGGGACGCTCGTCGGTTTTCAAGGGGCACGCATGGCAACACCGCTGTTCCTAGAAGGAAGACGAGGGCAAATTATCGGCGGGCAACAGCTGCAAGGCTTCTGGCCTGTTCCCTTGTTCTTGCTCGTTCCTATGACAGGGGGAAGTATACAAGGTCTTCCATGGGAAACGCTGTTCGGTTCGAACCTCGCAACAGGGTGGACGCTTCTTGCCTTCCCGGCAATGATTGGCTTTACGGAGCTTACGATATCGAAGCTTCCCCGCAAACAAGCCCGTTTCAGTGCAAGCTTGCTCTACTTATATGGCGTCATCCTATTAGTTACAGCGATTGCCGCTCATTTCTGGCCGCCGATTCTACTTGTAGGAGCCGTATTAAGCATTGCTTTACATGAAGGATTGATTCGGTATAACCAATGGGTAGAAGATAAGCTGGTGCCGTTCTACGTTCACTCACAGCAAGGGCTTATGGTGTTGTCAGTAGTGCCAAACAGTCCTGCCCACGAGCTAGGTATTCAAACTGGCGAACTCATTCATAAGGTGAACGGTCACAAAATCAAGACGAAAACCGATCTGCACGTTGCCATGAGGCTGAATTCCGCCTTCTGCAGGCTGGAGGTGCTGAATGAGCAGGGTGAGGTGCGTTTCTTGCAGCGAGCGATTTACTCTGGCGATCATCATCAACTAGGAATTATTTTAGCTCCGGATCAGGATGCTCTGTACTTCCTAGAGCAAAGACCCCTGCATCTGTTTTCCTATTTGCGAAGTAAATTGACCGGCTTGTTATCCAATGATTCGACGAAATCTATGTGATTTTAAAAAAAAGACCCTATCCTCTCGTTTGAAAGAGGAAGGGTCTTTTGCTTATTTAACCGTTGTTGTAGGAGAAAGTCCATCACGCAGTACAATGATTTCGACGCGGCGATTTTTGCTGCGGTTCTCATCGCTGGTGTTAGCTACTTTTGGCATCGTATCGGCATAGGCGGTAGCAATAAATTTATTGTTATCCAGCTTGGCCGTATAGCTAAAATAGCGAAGCACCGATAGGGAACGGGCGAATGATAATCCCCAGTTGTCTTTGAAAGGAGAACCTGTAGCCAGCGGTAAGTTATCGGTGTGCCCTTCAATGCTAACCTTGCTGTTCAGCGTAGGGATGAGTGAAGCAAGCTTCTGTAGAATAGGAAAGGAGGCCGCTTTCAGATCAGCTTTTCCTAGGTCGAATAGGAATAAGTCATTAAGGGTGATTGCCACACCGCGTTCTGTATCGCTAGCGGACACTTGTGCCTCCAGATTTTGATCCTTAATATAAGCTTGGACTTGTTTTAAAAGATCTTGAAGTTCCTTTTCGCGCTTCTCTTTTTCATTTTCTTCAGGCTTTGTTTTATCTTTCTCTTCTTTATTGTCAACTTGGCTCTGGTTCTGGTTCTGCGGTGTCTGGGCATCGCCTTGCTTAGGGGTCATTTGACCACTTACGCCAAAGCCTTTATCCAAAACCGAGTCGGCTTTCTGGAATTGCATGTTTAAGGCTTGGGCCAGAACGGAATACTTTTGAACATCGACTTTACTCATTGCATACATAATAATGAAGAAAACGAGCAGAAGGGTGATTAAATCAGCGTAAGTAATGAGCCATCTCTCATGATTGACATGTTCCTCGTGCTTCTTACCTCTCCGTGCCATTATCGACATCCTCCTCTACGACTTTCTTCGTTGGTTTATCGTGGAGGAAGGAATTCAGTTTTTTCTTAATTAATTGTGGATTCTCACCGGCTTGAAGGGCAAGAATTCCTTCTAACATCAGTTCCATTTCGGAAACCATTTCTTTGCCGCGAACCTTAATTTTATTAGCAATCGGAAGATAGACCAAGTTGGCGCTCATAACACCGTATAAGGTAGCTGTGAAAGCAACAGCAATGGCAGGTCCGAGACTGGAGGGGTCGTCGAGATTACCGAGTACGTGAATGAGCCCCATAACGGTACCGATAATTCCCATGGTTGGTGCATATCCGCCTCCGGCTTCGAACACTTTTGACATATTATTAACCTGGTGCTCAATGGCGTCCATCTCAAGCTCTAGAATTTGTCTGGTCAGCTCGGGATCAGTTCCATCAACCACCATAAGCAGACCATCTTTCAGGAACGGATTTGTATGCTCCTGTGCGCGTTGCTCTAGGGCTAGTACACCTTCTCTACGAGCGATCGAAGCCATTTCCACAAGTTCATCAATCGTTGCTCCCGGATCTCTTTTTACTTCTTTGAAGGCAATGCCTAGAGCTTTTGGGATTTTGGCTAAAATAGAGAGCGGGAAACTGATGGCTACTGCACCTAAGGTTCCGCCGAAAACGATTAGCATGGCACTCGGGATGATCAATGAACTAATATGACCGCCATCCCACATGTACCCGCCGACTAAACCTACAAGACCCAATACTAATCCTAAAACTGTTGTCAAATCCATGACTGTACCACTCCTAATTAGCATAAAAAGAATAGGAACCATAAAGCAACCAGATAAAATCGTTGGAGCCGCTCTCCATAAAATTTATACAGGCCGTAACAGATATTGCCGTTTGCATCCATGATTCAAAAAGGGTATAATGGAAAAACCAGAACAAACATTCTTATGATGGATGATTTTAGAGATTCCTTCATATTTGTGCGAATAAGTTCCATAAACTTCTATATCGGAAATAGCATTAGGAAAGTTAATAGGATAAAAGTTCGATTTATTTCGATAAAATGTAGGTTTAAAAAAGTGAACTTTTTAAACAACCACTATAAGTGTAGGTGATTATTGATGAGTGAACTGGAAATTAGCTCCAAGAAGTTTGAGCTTGTATCCGATTTTTCTCCGCAAGGCGATCAGCCTAAAGCGATTGAGGAAATTGTTCAAAGTATACAAGCGGGTAATAAGCATCAGACGCTCTTAGGTGCGACGGGGACGGGAAAAACGTTCACAGCGGCGCAAGTCATTGCCAAGTTGAACCGTCCTACCCTGATTATTGCGCATAATAAAACGTTAGCCGCACAGTTGTGCAGTGAATTTAAAGAATTTTTCCCTCATAATGCCGTCTCCTACTTCGTTAGTTACTATGATTACTACCAACCAGAAGCCTACATTGCCTCCTCTGACACTTACATCGAGAAAGATTCCAGCATCAATGAAGAGATTGATAAGCTTCGCCACTCAGCGACAAGCTCATTATTTGAACGCCGTGACGTTATTGTTGTAGCGAGCGTGTCGTGTATTTACGGCTTGGGTTCGCCAATTGAATATGGCAATATGCTGCTTTCTTTACGTGTAGGTATGGAGAAATCGCGCAATGAGATTTTACACAAGCTCGTGGATATTCAATATCAGCGTAATGATTTGAATTTTGTCCGCGGGACGTTTCGCGTGCGCGGAGATGTCGTTGAGATTTTTCCAGCGTCGCATGGCGAACAAGCGGTGAGAGTTGAGTTGTTTGGTGATGAGATTGAAAAGATTACGGAAATCAATGTGCTCACCGGCGAGATAATCGGCGAGCGCGATCATATCGCTATCTTCCCGGCGTCTCACTTTGTGACGCACGAAGATACGATGAAGCGCGCGCTCGTGAATATTGAGCGTGAGCTTGAGGAACGTCTTGCCGAGCTAAAAGAGCAAGGGAAGCTGCTCGAAGCACAGAGACTGGAACAACGGACGCGCTATGATATGGAAATGATGCAAGAGATGGGTTTCTGCAATGGTATTGAGAATTACTCAGGACCGTTGACCTTCCGCGAGCGGGGGGCTACGCCTTATACGCTTTTGGATTATTTCCCAGACGATATGCTCTTCATGGTCGATGAATCTCATGTGAGTTTGCCACAGATTCGCGCGATGTATAATGGGGATAGGGCGAGAAAAGAAGTATTGGTTGACCACGGTTTCCGTTTGCCATCTGCACTTGATAACCGTCCTCTACGCTTTGAGGAGTTTGAGGAGAAAGTCAGCCAAATTTTATATATATCAGCAACACCTGGACCTTATGAGTTGGAACATTGTCCAGTAATGACGCAGCAAATTATTCGTCCTACAGGGTTATTGGATCCGATTATTGAAGTAAGACCAACCAAGGGTCAGATCGATGATTTAATCGCCGAAATTCATGATCGAATTCGTAAAGATGAGCGGGTGCTCGTTACGACCTTAACGAAAAAGATGTCGGAGGATTTAACTGATTACTTTAAGGAAATAGGTATTAAGGTTCGGTACTTGCACTCGGATATCAAGACATTTGAGCGTATGCAGATTTTACGTGATTTGCGGTTGGGGACCTTCCATGTTCTTGTGGGGATTAACCTCCTTAGGGAAGGGCTTGATTTACCTGAGGTTTCGCTAGTCGCTATTCTAGATGCGGACAAAGAAGGGTTCTTGCGTTCAGAACGATCGCTGATTCAAACGATCGGCCGTGCGGCGAGGAATTCAGATGGTCGTGTCATTATGTATGGAGATAAAATAACAGATTCCATGCAGAAAGCGATCTATGAGACGAGTCGCCGTCGAGGTCTGCAAGAAGCGCATAATGAGAAGCTGGGGATCACACCACAGACGATTGCCAAGAAAATTCGCGATGTCATTGAAGCTACGAAGGTGGCTGAACAGAAAGCGGATTATCTGGCCGATGTGAAGGGTGCGAAAATGTCGAAGAAGGATCGCGCATCGCTGATCGAGCGTTTGGAAGGCGAAATGAAAGAGGCTGCGAAGAACCTACAGTTCGAACGAGCCGCGCAGCTGCGTGATGCTATTATGGAAATGAAAGCTGACGCCTAGAAGGGGCTTCAGCTTCACATAGGAGAGGAAGGGTACTGTGTCTAGAGATCAAATCGTCATTAAAGGAGCGAGAGCTCATAATCTGAAAAATATCGATGTCACGATTCCACGTGATAAGTTTGTTGTTCTCACCGGCTTAAGTGGATCAGGGAAATCGTCGCTTGCCTTTGATACGATTTATGCGGAGGGGCAGCGCAGATACGTTGAATCTCTATCTGCCTATGCCAGACAATTTCTAGGGCAAATGGATAAGCCGGATGTAGATTCGATTGAAGGTCTATCACCGGCTATTTCCATTGATCAGAAGACAACAAGCCGTAATCCGCGTTCCACAGTTGGGACCGTAACGGAGATTTACGACTATTTGCGCTTACTATATGCTCGAATTGGACGTCCGCATTGTCCGACCCATGGCATTGAGATTACATCGCAAACCGTGGAACAAATGGTGGATCGCATTATGGAGTATCCAGAACGAACGAAGCTCCAGATTCTAGCTCCCCTTATTTCAGGACGCAAAGGCGAACATACAAAGCTGCTTGCTGATATTCAAAAGCAGGGATTCGTTAGGGTTCGTGTCAATGGTGAAACGGTCGATCTTGCTGAGAAGATAGAACTCGACAAAAATAAAAAGCACACGATTGAGGTCGTTGTTGACCGTATCGTGATCAAAGAGGATGTTCAAACTCGTCTTGCAGATTCCCTGGAGACAGCGCTCAAGTTGGCAAATGGCCGGGTAATTGTCGATATCATCGACAAAGAAGAGTTGCTCTTTAGCCAGAACTTAGCTTGTCCGGAGTGCGGCTTCAGCGTTGAGGAATTAGCGCCGAGAATGTTTTCGTTTAACAGTCCATTCGGTGCTTGTCCCGACTGTGACGGACTAGGTAGTCAGATGATCGTTGATCCTGATTTACTTGTTCCTGATGCGAAGCTAACGATTGAAGAGGGAGCGTTCGAAGCTTGGGCCGGCAGCACTTCCAACTATTATCCGCAGTTTCTTGCGGCAGTTTGTGAACACTATTCCATTCCGCGCAATGTACCTGTTTCTGAGATAAACAGTGATCAGATGAAGGTTATCCTCTATGGAACAGGCGGGGAGAAGATTCGCTTCCGCTACGAGAATGATATGGGTGCGAGCAAGGAAGCGTTAGTTCCTTTCGAGGGTATCATTCGCAACTTAGAACGCCGATTCAAAGATACGTTCTCTGAGGGGATTAGGGAGCACATTCAGACGTATATGAGCACGAAGCCTTGTCCGAAGTGCAAAGGACAGCGTCTGAAGCCCGAAACGTTGGCTGTGACGATCAATGGCAAAAACATTGCTCATGCAACTTCGCTTTCGATTGGTGATGCTGAGGAATGGTTCAAAGGGCTGGACTTGAATGAACGAGAGTTGACGATTTCCAATTTGATTCTCAAAGAAATCAGATCTCGCCTAGGGTTCCTAGTCAACGTAGGTCTTGATTACTTAACGATGCATCGTGCCGCAGGTACGTTATCGGGTGGAGAAGCACAGCGGATACGCTTGGCTACTCAGATCGGTTCTAGTTTGATGGGTGTCCTTTATATTTTGGATGAGCCCAGCATTGGACTGCATCAGAGAGATAATACGCGTCTGATTCAGACGCTCGAACATATGCGTGATCTTGGTAACACATTAATCGTCGTGGAACATGATGAAGACACGATGATGGCTGCAGATTACATTATCGATATCGGTCCTGGTGCCGGTATTCATGGCGGACAAGTCATTGCGCAAGGTACACCTAAAGAGTTGATGAAAGACGATAACTCTCTTACAGGACAATACCTTAGCGGCAAACGTTTCATTCCTATTCCAGCAGCGCGACGCAAGCCGAATGGGAAATGGATCGAGGTCAAAGGCGCCAAAGAAAATAACTTGCGCAACGTCTCGGCTAAAGTGCCACTCGGTGTGTTCACCTGTGTAACAGGGGTATCCGGTTCAGGCAAAAGTACGTTGATTAACGAGATTTTGTTCAAAACCTTGTCGCGTGATTTAAACGGAGCTAAGGTGCGTCCTGGTGAGCACAAGGAAATTGTGGGCCTTGAACACATTGATAAAGTCATCGATATTGACCAATCACCGATTGGTCGTACGCCACGCTCGAATCCAGCGACGTATACCGGTGTGTTCGACGATATCCGTGATGTTTATGCGAATACGAACGAAGCCAAGGTTCGCGGTTACAAGAAGGGTCGCTTCAGCTTTAACGTGAAGGGCGGCCGCTGTGAGGCTTGTCGTGGAGACGGCATCATCAAGATCGAGATGCACTTCTTACCGGACGTGTACGTGCCATGTGAAGTCTGTAAAGGCAAGCGGTACAACCGCGAGACGATGGAAGTGAAGTACAAAGGCAAGAGCATTTCCGAAGTGTTAGAGATGACGATTGAGGACGGCTGCGAGTTCTTCAAGAACTTGCCGCGTATTCATCGTAAGCTGACGACACTTCTGGATGTGGGGCTGGGCTACATGACCCTCGGCCAGCCAGCGACCACGCTGTCCGGCGGCGAAGCCCAGCGTGTGAAGCTCGCGGCGGAGCTGTACCGCCGCAGCACAGGCAAGACGATCTACATCTTGGATGAGCCCACTACGGGGCTCCACATCCACGATATCGATCGTCTGCTGAAGGTGCTTCACCGTCTCGTCGAGAACGGTGAAACGGTGCTTGTCATCGAGCATAACCTCGATGTGATCAAGACGGCGGACCACGTCATCGATCTAGGCCCCGAGGGTGGTACCCGCGGAGGACTGATCGTGGCTGCCGGTACGCCGGAGGATGTCGTGAAGGTGGCCGGATCCTACACCGGCCAGTACTTGAAACCGATCCTTGAACGGGATCGGGAGCGCTCTGAGAACTACGCAAAGCGTCTCGAAGTGTTAGAAGAATCAGTCGGCTAGTAAAAGTTACCCGAATAAGCTTGGCTCACGATACAAGAGATCATGATGCCAAGCTTATTTTGTTCTTTTGTCACAATTCCGACGAACATACCTTGAATTTTGTTAAGACTTAATTGAATGATACAAGCTTCGACAATTTAACCCTCTATCACAATGAGGGAGAATAGACCTATAATTAGGTTATAAGTTGCATACGAAAAATATCCCTCTTACTAACTATCCATGATCGAGGATATAAGCAGTCTAATCTATCTACTTTATGGAGGCTTGTTATGAAACCGACGTTAGAGTTACAAGAGATTGTTTCTGCTTTAGGTATTGATCCTTTTCGATTCTTAGCTTGGCAGGAAAAAGAATTAGCAGAAAAACTACAAAACGCATACATCGAGGAGCATAAAGAATTCGACCCCGTGTACGGACTAGTCGTTTAAGAAGTGCAAATCTATGTAAACATAGAACCCGTAGAGTCCCTGATAGGGATTTCGGGTTTATTTTTTTGTAGCTTGTGTGTAAAGGTAAGCATTGAATCTTAGCATGCCCAGAGTTATAAATACTCGAAAAGATGGACATTTTATACTTACAAGGCAGGTTTGAGAAATCCCGATTCATCAAGAAGCAATCATTGATTTGATGTACGGCCTCCGATGAACCCATCCAATCACGGCCTTGTGATGTGGTCAAGTGTGGTCAAGCCATGCAAAAGGTGACAAACTTGTTACACATCAGTGTAATCACTTGCATCTAGTGCCCAATCAAGCTAACATAGAATTAAAATAGCAGGACGTGTGCCTTGCACCGAGTTACTATAAGGAGGTTTCACCATGTTATTAGCGGAAGCAGCAGCAACAACAAGTACGTATACAAGCTTTGATATTTATGTTTTGATCTTCACGGTGGTCATCGCCATTGGTTTCATCAGAGAGCTGATCAACCCTAGAAGAAATTTGTTTGCCTTAGGGTTTGCGGGGGTTGCCTTGTTCGTATTCGCCTTCATGGATGTCGTTATGATCAGAGGCTGGTAATTCCGAGCAAAACAAGATAAAAGCCCACAGGACCAAGATCGTAAGATCAACGGCGCCTGCGGGCTTTTTTGTTTTATGTAAGTAGATAAGAAAGTACAAGTTTTATACTTTTGCTTCGCATCTACCTTGACAAACGCGCTCGTCCCAGAAGGACGACGGAGTCGTTTATCCTTGAGCGAATGCTTATACCCACCACATTTCACCAAGAGGTTCCTTGATGAGCACTTGTTGCAGATTTTGCACTGCTTTGGAGAATCCTTCTTCAACGGACATCAAACCGTCTTCGTGCTCGATGCTCACGACATAGTCATAACCAACAAGGCGCAGAGCGCTAATAATGTCAGCCCAAACTTTCATATCGTGACCATAGCCAACGGAACGGAACTGCCAAGCGCGGTCAAGCATGTTAGCATAGGATTGCATGTCAGTTACACCATAACGGTTCACATTGTTAACATCAAGGGATGTATCTTTGGCGTGGAAATGGTGAATCGCTCCGGCACGGCCAAGAATTTGAACCGCTTGAACAGGATCGATACCTTGCCACCACATGTGACTCGGGTCAAGATTCGCTCCGATTGCTTCACCGGCTGCTTCGCGCAGACGAAGGAGAGTTGCTGGCGTATGTACGGAGAAACCACCATGAAGCTCTAGTCCGATTTTAATATTGCGGTCGGAAGCGTACTTGCCTGTCTCTGTCCAGTAAGGAATAATTTTGTTCCCCCACTGCCAGTCCAGAATCTCTTGGAAATCGTTCGGCCAAGGCGCTACCGGCCAGTTCGGATACTTCGCATCTTCATGGTCGCCAGGACAGCCAGAGAACGTGTTAACCACAGGTACCTCTAGGCGTTCAGCAAGATCAATCGTTTGTATGATAGCATCGTGAAACTCTTTAGCAATGTGTTTTTGCGGGTGCAGCGGGTTACCGTGGGCGCTAAGTGCGCTGATTGTCAAACCGCGGGATTCTACCGCATGTTTGAATGCTTTTAATTTCCCTGCGTCTGCGAGGAGTTCGCTTGGGTTGCAGTGCGCTGTACCGGGATAGCCCCCTGTACCAATTTCAACAGCTTCTAAGCCTTTCGCAGCAATGTAATCCAACGCTTCCTCGAAAGGTTTTCCACCGAACAGAACCATAAAAACGCCTAACTTCATTAGGTACACCTCCATAAATGGTAAACAACCACACAAATTATACCACTATCATCCAGTAAAATGAAGCAAGCCTTTATAGATCCGAAGTACCGTCTCATAATTGGAACTGTAGATAATAACCGAGAACGTAACTAACGCTTGTGTCATGAAACAACGGAAGTAGAAATAGGTTTTGGATACTTTCTTTTTATTAACCGTAGTGATTTTAAATATATTTTCGATGGCAAGAATGATCCCATGATAGAGTCCGTAGAAGAAATAAAGCCATGTAAAGCCATGCCACAGACCAATCAAGACCATAATCAGAACGGACAAGCTGGAGGCTACCCAGCGGGATGGAGCGGTACGAGAGAAGAACATGAAGATATGATCACGGAAAAAATCGCCCAACGTCGCGTGCCAATTCCGCCAAAACTGCGTCATAGAAGGCGAGAAGAGTGGACGCTTAAAGTTCTCAGGCATCGTATAGCCCATCAATCGCCCAAAGCCGATCGCCATATCGGAATAACCGGAGAAATCAAAATAAATGAGTGCATAGAACCAGATCAATAAAAATAACGACTGATGGGTGTGCAAATCCTGCTTCAGCACTTGATCGAAAACGCTGGTCATCCAGGTGACCACAACAATTTTCTTAAACAATCCTAAAATGATTCGTTTCACACTGTCTTCGAAGAGTGCAGCGTCTACGTTGTAAGGCTTTTTACTATCGGCCATGAAATCACGGAATTTTAAAATCGGTCCCGATGTAAAAGTTGGAATGAATAGCAGGTAATTCGCGTAATCAATGGCTGGAACTTGGCCTTCTTTACCGAAGAAATAAGCAAAATAATAAGCATCGATCACTTTAAGAACGTTATAAATGAGGCCTAAATAGATGATAGCATCGAACAATGGATTGTGAAAAATGTCCATGACGAAAAGCCGGACACCCAGAAATACACCGACAACATTAGCAGCAATCGCGAAAATAAAGGTTGCTTTACGCCACAGCGTCGTTCGGCATAGATAAACAAAGCCAGCATAATTAATGACCGTAAAAGCAGCATAGAAAATGAGCAGCTTCTGGCTGAACAGCAGCAGGAAGCAGAGGCTGAAAATAATCATCAGAATGCGTTTGTTATTAGCCCACTTGCGGGTGAGCATCAGAACGGCAACCATGCCAATCATAGCGATAATTGCGTTCATGTGCATATAAAACATAGCTATAGAACTCCTCGCTTCGAAAGCTTGATCGGTCTCAACTTAGACATCTAGAAGTTAAGAAATACTAGAATTTCTCGTAGATAAACAAGCCCTTGCCGGTAAAATAGATGAAAACTAAATACAGCATCACGAGGTAGATTAGGACTTCGATGGTTTTCCTAAGGATTTTAACCATGTGTCAACCTCCTTCGTAAATATCGGCGCGCCCTCTTCGCGGTTCAAGTGGACAAGGTCATGGAAATAGCGTGGATCGTATTTGTGCAGCAAATCCAGCGTAGGCACATTCGCAGCTTGCAGCTGACGGTTTGCCTCTTGCATCAAGGAGGCGACATAAGGCGGATCCGCATAGCCTTTGTTCCACGGCATCCAAATCACACGCAGAGGAAGTTGATGCTTATTCGCATACTGGATAACCCACTGCAGAGCATCCAAATTTGCCTGAAAATCCTTTAGTGTCATGGAACCGAAGCGTTTGTCATAATCGGTCCATTTCGTCTTTAGGAATGCATCGTCTTTGCGACCGGGGTACAGCTCTTTATCAATCCAGCGGGGCTCGTAGGCTAGGCTGCCTTTGCGCAAATTACGAGCAAACTCTTCACCAGAATCCCGGAAATAGTCTCGATAGGTGTAAATATAAGGCTGATACCAGGGTTTGAACCATTGGTAGGTTGGATCGGTTTCAAGTGAGTCCAGCATGGTGTGAACATCGATGCCAATCACAAGCTCATCTTTTACCTGGTAAAGGTTATTCGATAGGATGGCTTTCAGATCAGTTAGCTTTCCGTAGGAAAGTCCCATCTCAACCAAATGGGCTTCGGATTTCTCTTCGATATACGCACCCGTAACGGACGAATTACCGAAGAAAACCGGACCCGATTGGGACCAGCCATGATGGTAGAGCGTTTTGGTAAAGTCGTTTTTGTAAAAACGGCGCGAGCTAACCATCGGGTTCCACCAGGAAATGAGCAGGTCGGAGACGACGATTGCCAGCAGCAGGCCGAGTACGAAGCTATTTTTTTTGAGAAATGCAGCTACTTTCAACGGTATCACTCATTATCTTTGTATAGGATGGACGCTTCATAACGTTTGGCTTGCCATAGAGAACGCATGAAGCATTAGTTAGCCCACAGCTGACAAGGAACTGTATATCGTACAGCTAATGTCGGCGTGTGGGCCATGTGATGTTACTTTGGTGTAAATATGCTGGTTGCTTAATGTACTGGACGAGTTCAATGAATATACGCCCTCCGCATATCCGATGAATCCAACAAGCTCAATTCACCCAACTAATGAAGTTGCATTTTGTGCAACAATAATTTTAATTCCATCAGCATATTGGCAAATTGTTGTATAAAATACAACAATTCAGAGAGATTTTCATCATATTAGTCGTTTATGGACCAGAATTGTTGTACGAAATGCAACTTTGCTGCTGGTAAAGACCATTTTATCGAGATATTGTTGCACAAAATACAACTTAGACGGCCGAGGAATCACTTGTAGGGATTCACTCAACAATGATCAATCAACCGATCTGCCTAAGGTCCGCCAAGCAAAGCAGTTAGGGATAGAACAGAGAAGGCACTTACAGCGCCTTCTCCTGCCAAGCATGGTACTGCTCACGGAATGTGGCAGGCCACTGCTGCTCGTCGAGACCGTACTGCGCCAAGAACGCGAACGCCCAGCGTTCGATTCCAAAGCCTACACAGCCAGTAACGGCGTTGCGCTTGCCCATTTTAATATTAAAAGCATTCCCGAACGTGTTGCTATGGAAATTTACAGAGGAGCAGGCGATTGATTTCTTCACATGAGGAATGCTCAAGCGCAGCTCATATTTCATCTCTTGATTGCGTTGGAAGGACGCTTTCACTTGGAAATCGTTCGTGAAGAACGGGTCGTTGGCGATCTCCATCATGCTGTCCACGTTCCATTCAACGGCAAGCTCTTTCAGATATTCGATCGATTTTAGCCGATTTTCTTTGACGAAGTCGGGTTTACCAACGAAAATAATTTCGCGCATCGAGAAGTCGAGCAAACGACCGAAATCGGTGTGGTTTTTGGACTCGAAGCGGTGACATTTCGCAATGGCTGTAACGACGATGCCGTCACCTTCAAGCGTTTCATTCTCTAGGCCTTCATAGCAGTGATAACAAGTAGAAGGATTCATCATGAAGTTCGGTTTCACCATGTTGTTATCAAGCGCCAGCGGCTGCTCTTGGCTCCAACCGCCAGCTTCACGGATGGATTGGGAGAAGGACTCAATGACGTCCAGATCTTCACGTAGATGAGTCACGAAATGAATGTGCTCAGGGAAAGAAGTGAAGTGATTCGTTTTATTCAAAGTGTGACTATGAATAACAGCAGGATAAGACTCTTCCTGCATGCCTTCGAAACGCTTGGCGATCTTCGTTACAAAGGAATAATCGAAGAAACGCATTAAGCTGGAGAAAGGCTCACGGAAAATAAAAAGGCCGGGCTCCAACACTTTAATTGCTTTACGCTCTACAAGCTCAGCGATAATATCGCCTTCGTAAGGGGTATCGACTTTATGCTCGAATAGAATGTTTTCCTTGAAGCCGAAATCGCCGTGTGAGAAACGTTCAATGAGACGTTGAACCCGCTCGGTAATACCTTCGTTTCCATTCGGAGAGTTATGGGTAATGATAATGTGACCATCCACAAGGGAAATATCCTGAATATGCTCATCGGCAAAGGCGGACGCGTATTTGACTTGTCCATGCTGACTTTCAGCCAGGCCTTCTAAAGAAATTTTACATGTCAACATGAGTGGGTTACCTCGCAGTCTTCTTGGAAATAAAATCGGCAATTTCGCTTACCGTGTTCATGGAGTACAGCATTAAATCTTGATTCGTCACTTGGATGCTGTATGTTTTTTCGATATGGGCGATAAGCGCTGTGGCGCCGATGGAGTCAATGAAGCCATAATCAAAGAGATGAACATCAACATCAAAATCATCGTCATCCTCAGCAATTTCATAACGCTCGCGAATATGCTGTTCAAGCTGCGCTAATAATTCTTCATTAGACATGTTTGGAAAGCCTCCTGGTTAACATAAAAGTGGTAATAAGATAAAGGAACGTTAGTTCACTTTGCGGTAAAAGAAAGTGTCGTCAAATCACCGTATCGGGTGATGGTGTACATTTGTGTTTGGGCGTCATGCTCGATCTTGGCATCGGATCCGTCAAAGAGCAGCTCCGTAGGACTGAATACCTTCACTTGCTGCAGACCTGCTGATTTCAGGACTAATTGATGAGTATTTCCTTGCTGTGTCAGCTCAAAAGGGACATTAGAACGCACGACATGGAATTTTTCCCTGGTCGCTCCAATACCGATGGAGGATGGCTTAGCCAAACCTAGATAGAATCGGTTATCAATTGTCGTGTAAATATCCGAATCACTTTGTAGGGAGTATAGGGCAAGTTTTTCGCCCTTTTCTATCACTACACCCAGTGTTGTAGAATACTCACCAGCCAAGCCTGGTACCTTGTCGGCATTCGGTGTCAAAGTGGCATGAAAGTGTGGACTGCCTCCAGCTAAACGATCTTTCAGCTTGTCCCATAAATAAGAAGCCCATGACTGACTGATACGAACTTCGCTTTTCAAAGCCGTTAAGAATGACTTCGCCATCTGGGTCTCGGTCATAAAATTATAATTATGCTTCGTACGAAGCTTGTCAAAGTAGTCAGCGAATTCGGTTAAATCAGCAACTTTGGATGGTACGGGAAAATGGTACTCGATGTGCTCGAAATAATCAATCGGCATGTCCAATTTAACCATCGATTCGAAAACGTCCGTCGTTGCATAATCTCCTGTCCGTAGTACCGGCGTTGGTGTATGAATCAGCATCGTATGATCTGTATTCCCTTGTTTATCCTGTAATAGGAAGGGAAGTGACCAAATTTCTTCGGGACGTGGAATTACGGGCGAATCGGGCGATAAAAATCCGAAATTGTACCATAATCCTTGCTGCTGTTCATTCTCCAGTGTTTGCTGGTGGTCTATGTTATTGATGCGCCATGTGTGTTGGTTCGTTCCAAGGTTCAGCCAAGGGATGCCGAGCTTATCGAAAGCTTTCTTGTGAAGGGAAAGCTCGATGCGTTCCTGCTCAGCACTTTTGAAATTATGCACGAACACGTGCGGATCGATTTGTAAATGATTATCGCGAGCGTATTGGATGAACTCCTTCAACTCCGCTTGATAAGGAAACTGCGGGTCGTCGATCGAAACGGGGGACCCGAATTCGATACCGCCGACGACCAGGTCATCTTTGCCGTCGTGATTAAGATCTATCCAAAGCGGGACGGAGTAGTGGCCAGCAACCAAGGCGTGATCGCCGACTTGGTTCAGGGTTGTGCCCTGTAGGGGACCCGTATCCGCCCAAGCGCCATCAGCGCCTTGAAGATACACTTGCAGGTCCCCATCGCTGCTGCCGACCACGAGATCGAGTCGGCCATCGCCGTTGATGTCACGCACGGATGGTGCGGCGTGCGTGGCATGCTGCGGCAGCGGGAACAGTGCGCTGCCCTGCTCGAGCGTGAGGGCCGCTGCGCTGCGGCCTTTGTAGAGCCACACTTGTCCATCGGCTCCGCCTAGGACAAGGTCGAGCTTGCCGTCGCCATCGACGTCGGCGACGAACGGCGCTGCAGGCCCTCCGGGCAGCTGCAGCGGCTTCCCGCCCGCGAGCAGCGCCGCGGGCTTCGCGAAACTGCCGCTAGCGAGCTGCGGCAGGAGCAGTACCGCCCCAGACTCGTCGGAGACGACGAGGTCCGTGCGGCCATCCCCGTTCACGTCTACCGCGTGAACGGCACTGTAAGGGCCAAGCTGGAGCGGCACGCCGGACTCCAGCTGCAGCTTCACCGGCGCGCCGAACGTGTCTGGCAGCGCCAAGCCCTCAGGCGGCGGCTCACTCGTATAGGCCGCCGCGTCAACACCTTGATTCGTGTACACATACACGAATCCATCCGAGCTGCCGACCACGAGGTCCGTGCGGCCGTCGCCGTTCATATCCGCGGCTGTCGGGTACGCGCGGTAAGGCAGCTCAATCGCGCTCGATAGATCGCGATACTGCGGGAACAAAGCCTGCCGCAGGGGCTTGCCGGCAGCCATCACATGCAGCCCGCTCGCGTAACCCGAGCCAGGCAGCTCACCGACGAACTTCGGCTGCGCGTTCGTCCCCGTGCCCAGCTGCACTGTCACGCTCTCGCGCCATTGCCCCCAGTAGAAGGCGTTCCGCACGAGTGTAAACGAGGGAATCTCGTTATATTCCTTCAGTTTCTCCGCCCAAGCAATGCCGTCTTTCTGCTGAATTGCGGGCATCGCCTCAAAATGATTCTGAAAAGCCATCGCAGGCCTTCCATAAGGGCCAAGAATTTTTTTCACGCTGTAACCAAGTGTTTCTTTCGATACATAAGCCAGCAGCTCACTGCGATACTGCATGTTCGCTGCGGCAAAAGCAAAGTTAAAGTAAGGCTCAATCGGTAACGTTTTTCTATTGAAATAAGTCGTTCCCGGGACCCGCTTTATTGCTGCTTGATACTTTTCAGCCAGCTGAGAGAAGCCTAGCTTCGGATCCATGCCGCTCATCATGTCGTAGCCTGTTAGGAAGTACCGATTCGGCAGAAAGTTACTGCTGATCAGCACAGTGCCTCTTCCAACGCGGTTCTGCATAACTAGCGAAACAGGCTTCCCGGCCATGTTCATTGAGACTATCGTTTGACCAGTAGAAGGAACGAAGCCATATCCCAAGTTAAAGCCGGGTAAGTCTTCCAGTGAATTATGTTTGAGATAGCTCTGGCTAAACAATTGAAAAGTTTGCTGTATACCTTGCAGGTTAACAGGCACATGTGGGTAACTCAGACTCTGTGTTGAAGCTGCCAATTGGGGTCCACCCATACTCGTGAGCGGCACTTTTTTTAAGTCCACAACCTCTTTAGCACCTATAAATTCCGGTGTAAAACCGCTCGAGAACTCATTTTCCACTAATAAATGTCCGCCCTGCTTCACGAATGTTACTAGTTTTGAAGTTTGTTCCGCCCACCCGGCATCTTGCGCAAGGGCAGGATCCAGATAAATCGCATCGTATTTACGAAGCTGGCTCGTTGATAGGTAAAGTAGGTTTTGTTTGTCAATGTGAACGCCTGCTTGCAAGGTTTGCTGAAAATTTCCATAGGCTGCCGCATCATAATGATCCCCGCTCGTCGCATAGAGGAGCTTAGTTTCATCTACTTTTGGTAAAAATAGTAGAAGGATGAATATAAATAGGATACTGATGACGCATAGTTTAAGAACACGAATTTTCGACAAAACCAAAGGTATCCCTCAATTACTAAAAAGGTCACTATCCTTGCCATTATAGCATTCATAGGAAACTTTGTTAACTTCTAAAGGGTTTCAGCTTGAGAAGGAAACGTTTGACAATGAGGCGTAACTGTCGGATATTGGCTAAGCTTGTAATTACCCCCCACCCTAGATTACTACCTACCCTTTCTGTTACACTAAAGAGAAGACTTTGAGGATGACCCGAGGATCTACTATTGAAAGGATTTGCTGCCATGCGTACGATACGCAGAGAAGATATAGAATTGTTGGCCCCTGCGGGGGATTGGGATTGTTTGAGAGCGGCTGTTGCCAATGGAGCGGATGCCGTGTTTTTTGGTGTGGAGAAATTTAATGCTAGAGCACGCGCACATAACTTTACGATGGCTGAACTGCCGGATATTATGTCGTTTCTTCATCTATATGGAGTAAAGGGCTTCCTGACCTTCAACATCCTTGTGTTTGAGGAAGAACTGAATGATGCGAAGCAATTAATAGATGCTTGTGTGGACGCCGGTGTTGATGCGGTTATTGTACAGGATCTTGGTTTGGTTAAAATGATTCGCCAAATCTCCCCGGATTTCCCAATTCACGGATCCACACAGATGACGATTACATCGCCTGAGGCGGTTGAATTTACGAAGCCGTTTGATATTGAACGCGTTGTTTTAGGCCGCGAAAATAACTTGAAGCAGATTAAACAAATCGGTGATCAAGCGAAGCTTCCAATGGAAGTATTCGTACATGGTGCGCTTTGCGTATCTTATTCCGGTCAGTGTCTGACTTCTGAAATGTGGGGCGGGCGTTCCGCAAACCGCGGAGAATGCGCACAAGCCTGCCGCTTGCCGTATGATCTGATGGTCGATGGCGTGCAAAAGCCGATGGGCGATGTCACGTATTTGCTGTCGCCAAAGGATTTGGCAGCGATAGAGATCGTGCCGGAGCTAATTGAAGCTGGCGTACGCTCTTTCAAAATTGAAGGGCGTCTGAAGACCCCTGAATATGTGGCCAATGTCGTGAGTAAGTATCGCCGTGCGATTGACCGTTATTTCGATGGGGAGGATGCCCGTCCGACCAAAGAAGAGGTTCGTGAGCTTCAGCAAAGCTTCTCGCGTGGATTTACGGTTGGTTTCTTGAATGGAACCAACAATAAGCAGCTTGTCGACGGCACGTTTCCGAAGAGCCGTGGGGTTTTCGTAGGCCGCATCAAACAGATTTTGCGCGATGGCGTGATCTGTGAGCTGGAGGCGCCGCTCAAGCGCGGTGACGGGCTTGTTTTCGACGCCGGGGATCCGACGAAGAAGGAAGAAGGCGGGCGCATCTACGATTTGCGCCGCAAGGGAGAAAAGCTCGAAGGTGAAGCCGAGGGCGGACTCATCGAGATCATTATGGGACGCAATGATGTGGAGCTGGGCCGTCTGCATGTCGGAGACCGTATCTGGAAGACGAATGATCCTCAGCTGGACAAGCGCCTGCGCCAGACATTTGAGACCGATAAGCCTTACCGGACTTTCCCTGTAAGCGTGAAGGTCAGCGGTGTAGAAGGTGAGCCGCTCAAAAGCTGGTGGACGGATATTCAAGGCGGACATACCGTCTTCGTACAATCCGAGCTGCCGCTGGTTCGCGCGGAGAAAAGACCGATGGACGAACAGCTCTTTACGGAGCAGTTCGGACGCCTTGGCGGTACGATTTATGCACTCAGTCAGCTGGATGTGCAGTTGACCGGCGAGCTGATCGTGCCGATGCGTGAACTTAACAGCATGCGCCGCATGGCTGTGGAGCTGATGGAAGACGAGCGGCAGAAACCACCGGCTTACATGAAGCGTGAAATCGGCGTGTATGACGACGTGATTCAGTCAGCTGCTGAGGCAGCTATCACCAACGCTACCGCGAATGCTCCTGCGCTTTCCCTAGCGGAACGCAAGGCTGTGGAGCTTACTGCACTTTGCCGTAACCTGGATCAGGTGAAGGCCGTGCTCGAGACAACGGATATCGAGTTTATTTATGCGGATTTCGAATTTATTAAGCAGTTCCCTGCGGCCGTGGAAGCCGTTCGTGCAGCCGGGCGCAGAATCGCCTTGGTGACACCGCGTATTCATATGCCAGGGGAAACGGGCTATTTTAACCATATATTAAAACTAAATCCGGATGCGGTATTGATCCGCAATACGGGCGCAGCCTACTTCTTCTTGAAGCATCGGTTGGAAAATCCGGACGCGCCGAAACCGCAGTTAATCGGGGATTTCTCGCTCAATGTGGCCAACCACAAAACAGCTGCCTTGTTCCTAGAAGCGGGCCTTTCGAAGATTACGCCTTCCTACGATTTGAACATTCAGCAAATGGTCGATTTACTTCGCCGTGCTGAGACCTCGAAGCTTGAGGTTGTTATCCATCAGCACATGCCGATGTTCCATACGGAGCACTGCGTGTACTGTACGTTCCTGAGCGAAGGCACTGACTTTACAAACTGCGGTCGTCCTTGTGAGGATCACAGCGTTTCTTTGCAAGACCGTGTCGGTATGTCTCACCCGGTGCGTGTCGATGAAGGTTGTCGTAATACGGTGTATAACGCGGTGGATCAATCTGGTGCCGAGTACTTGAGTCATTTCATGGATTTAGGCATCCGATCCTTCCGTGTGGAGTTCCTTGAAGAGACGCCAGACAAAGTGCGCGAAATTCTCGACTTGTACCGTCGCGCGATTGATGGTGAGATTAGCGGTACGCAAGTATGGCGTTCGTTGAAAGCGACGAACCAATTAGGTGTTACTCGCGGCCAGCTGGTGAAATAGAGGATCTATAGTGTGAAAAACAGACTCAGTGCCGCTTAGGCACTGGGTTTTTGTTGTTTCTGGAAGAAAAGGAAACGCGGACTTTATTAAATGTTTCCTTCATTTGTTGTCACTTGTTTGATGTCCTGAATAATATGTTACAACTAATGCCTAAGCCTAATGGACATAAGAAGAAAGGATGACGATAGATAACAATGAAAAGGACATATAAGTTCACCGAAATCGCTGGTAAAATCGGAAAAACACGAGAAGTTGTAAGGGGTTGGTCAAATTATTATCGCGAATTTCTTCCAACTAAAGTATTTGGCGGATCCCAAAGGTACACAGAAGAAGCCATTGGAATATTTGAGATCATTTCCAAGTTGAGCGATGACAATAAACCGCCTAGATTTATAAAAGAATATTTACAGGAAATGCGTCAGAAAGCAATTATCGCACTCAATGATGAAAAGCCATTACCTCCTACACCTACTACTATTCCTGACTCCAATTTACTTCCTACCGTAGACAACTCAATTTTACCTCCAGTTATGAACAACGCCAACTTGCAATTAAGTAAAGATACGATGGAATTAAGTAACATGGTACAGCTCCTCACGCGAAAGATAGAAGCGAATAAATCTCCAAGGAATTTAAAGGACCATATAGACGACCTGAATCAAAAGGTTGGTATCTCGTCTAAAGCAGGTGGCAGGCTTTTGTCACCTATGATGGATCACTCAAACTCTCAGTTCGTTCAATTAAGTAATGAAGTCGCGGAACTTAGTAACATCATCCATGCGGTCAAGCAAAAGGTTATCGAAGTTTCGAACGTTTCAGAAGAAGTAACGGAACTGCGAAACGTGATCCAAATTCTCACCCAACATGTAACTGATTTGTTCGAACAGGACATTAGAAGTGAAATTGCTACTACGCTAGAATTACTACACAGACAAATTGAGGGTGTATCTGTAGAAGTAATAGGGCTGAAGAATGTGATCGAAACCGTTCAGCAAAAGGTAACTGAAGTTTCGGAGCAAGATCTCAAAGGTGAAATACTCGCTGCCACAACGGAATTACTGAATCAACGATATGAAGGCGTTTCGGAGGATGTAAAGAGCCTGCATAATGGGATTCGTCTCCATACACAAAAGGTAACGGAACTACAAAACGTGATCCAAGCCGTTCAGCAAAAGGTAACTGAAGTTTCGGAGCAAGATCTCAAAGGTGAAATACTTACTGCCACAACGGAGTTACTGAACCAAAGATATGAAGGTGTTTCAAAGGATGTAAAAAACCTGCGTAATGAGATTCATATCCACAAGCAAAAGGTAAGTGAAAAGTTGGAACAAGAAATTCGAAGTGAAATAAATGCTACTGCAGAATCGCTAGACAAACGCTACGGCACCATATCTGATGAAGTAACGGTACTGCGAAACGTGATCGAAACCGCTCAGCAAAAGGTAACTGAAGTTTCGGGTCAAGATCTCAAAGGTGAAATACTTACTGCCACAACGGAGTTACTGAACCAACGCTATGAAGGCGTTTCAAAGGATGTAAAGAACCTGCGAAATGAGATTCATCTCCAAACGCAAAATGTAGCTAATGTGTTCGAACGGGGCATTAGAAGTGAAGTTGCTGCTGCACTAGAATTACTGAATAGACAAATCGAGGGTGTTTCTACAGAAGTATCGGGATTGCAGCATGCGATCGAAACCGTTCAACAAAAAGTAACTGAAGAGTCGGATCAAGATCCCAAAGGTGAAATACTTACTGCCACAACGGAGTTACTGAACCAACGTTATGAAGGCGTTTTGGAGGATGTAAAGGACCTGCGCAATTTGCTTCATCTTCACACGCAAAAGGTAAGTAAAATGTTGGAGCAAGAAATCCGAAGTGAAATGCTTGATACTGCAGAATCACTAAACAAACGATATGATGACATATCTCAACAATTGACATCACAGCAACGACTACTTGAAAAGATCTCTAAAATGTTAGGTTTTTAGGCTATCATTTAATCCTCATCATTTATACAAATATCAGTTAGCAATCGACGATTTAGCCTCGTCATCCCTCCCACTCTGTTCGTTCACAATTTAGACACAATATTTTAATCTATTTTTCAGATTTGCTTAAGGTTGGTTTATTGTTACACGGGTATAGTGATGATGGTTATATGAACGAGTAGAAATGGGGGATCTTGGATGCTTGAGGTCAAACAAGTCAGCAAGCTGTACGAAAATGATCGCGGCGTACACAACATCGACTTCTCGATGCAGCGCGGTGAGATCGTCGGCTTCTTAGGGCCGAACGGTGCTGGCAAAACAACGACAATGCGCATGATTACGGGGTATTTGAACCCTACGCATGGTCAAATATGGGTGGATGGTCACTCCATGGCTGATAATCCGAAGAAAGCACGCCGCAAAATCGGCTACTTACCCGAAACACCGCCTCTTTATCCAGAGATGACGGTGCAAGCTTACTTACGATTTATCGCAAATCTTCGCGATGTGCCTGCACGGGAGCAGAAGCTGCGTGTCGGTGAAGCGATCGACAAGCTAGGTCTGCAAGGCCGCGAGAAGCAAATCATTCGCTCCTTGTCTAAGGGCTACAAGCAGCGCTTGGGCCTCGCGCAAGCGATTCTGCACCAACCGGATCTGCTTATCCTGGACGAGCCCACGTCTGGCCTCGATCCGAAGCAGATCATCGAGATCCGCCAGCTGATTCATGAGCTGGGCGAGAACCATACGGTGCTGCTGAGCACGCACATTCTCCCGGAAATTAACGCAATTTGCAACCGCGTTCTCATTATTAACCAAGGCCGCGTCGTTCTCGACGAGCGCCCAGAACATCTCGGACGCACGATGGGCGAGACGTTCGAGGTGTCGCTCGAGGTCAAGGGACCTCGCGAGCGGATCTTAACCGAGCTGCGCAGCCTTGAGGCGGTCGCAGAAGTGAAAGAAGTCGACGCGCCGAGCGACGCTGCAACTATCGCTGCCTCTGCAGCGCAGGATGTGTTCGTCAACGACGAGGCATCGAAAGAAGCAGCGACCACAGAACCGCCAGCAGCAGCACCAACGCTAGCTGCCGAAACTGTGAAGCTGCTCGTCACCTCCGCAGATCGCTCCGATATCCGCGAGGCGTTGTTCTTCCGCTTGGCAGGCGCAGGCTATCCAATCCTCGAGATGAAGCGGGAAAGCCTCAGCCTAGAGGATATCTTCCTCAAGTTGACAACGGATGAACCTGCCGAAGCCGACAGCTCTCCGAAGGAGGAGGTAGACACCGATGCGTAGAATCTGGGCCATTTGCTCGAAAGAGCTTCAAATGTATTTCTTTTCGCCTGTTGCTTACGTGGCGTTCGCTTTCTATGTGCTGCTATCGAGCTTTTTCTTCTACATCAACTTCGTTAACGGTCAGCCACCGATTGTGGATGCGCGTTCCGTTGTTGGAAATACCACATTCGTGTACCTATTTATCATCCCGCTTTTAACGATGCGTCTCATCGCGGATGAGTTCCGTCAAGGCACCGATGAGCTGCTTCTGACTTCACCAGCAGGTATTGGTGAAATCGTGCTGGGTAAATATTTGTCCGCTTTTATTGTACAAGTGGGGCTAGTAGGGATCAGCTTGATCTACCCGCTCATTATGTCTGCCTTCGGAACGCTGGATAAGCCTGTTATGTGGCTGTCTTATCTAAGTATGTTCCTATTAGGCTGCGCGATGATGGCCATTGGCTTGTTCGCTTCCAGTTTGTCCAACAATCAGATGGTTGCCGGTATTTCAGGTTTTGTTATATTGCTTTTGCTGTGGCTGCTTGATTGGGTAAGCGGCAGCATGACAGGCAAGCTGAAGGATTATGTCGCTCAATTCTCATTGACGAGCCATCTGACGAACTTGCAAAAGGGCGTCCTGCACGGCGGAGACATCCTCTTTTATATCACATTAACAGCTGTGTTCCTGGTTCTTTGCATACAAGTCCTTGAAAGAAAGCGTTGGAGGTGAGCGGGATGAATAAGTGGATACGGGGAACTAATGCGACTGTTCTATCGATCGCCGTTATCGGCATTTTCATCATTTTGACCATCTTCCTTCACTCGCTGAAAGGCTTTCAGGTCGATTTGACGAAAAATAAGAGCTTTACGCTCTCCGAGCAAACAGTTGCCACACTCAAAAACTTAAATCAAGATATTCACATCGTTGCCTTTACGAATAGCGGGGACAACAACGGTTTTGTGACGCGACAAGTCACTGATATGGTGACCGAATATAAGAAGCAAAGCGGTAAGATTACGTATGATGAATACGATATGCTGAAACAGCCTTCGATGGCCAAGCAGTATGGTGTCGATCAAGGCGGAACGATTATTTTTGAAATGGGTTCTAAAAAGCAGAATATCAATTTCTATGAATTGTTTGTCGGCCAACAGGATGGCTCCTACACGTTCTCAGGGGAAGAGAAGTTTACCCAGGCCATTAAGAGCCTCACGTCCACAGAGAAGCATACGGTTTATCTGCTTTCCGGTCATCAGGAATATCCACTGAATGCCATGACCATTTTGAAAAGCAGTCTGGAAGCCGCTAACTATGTCGTGAAGGACCTTAATCTGTTCGTTGAGGGTAAAATACCGGACGATGCGCAGATGCTGATGCTGCTTGGCCCGCAAAATGACCTGAATGATAAAGAAGCAGCGCTGATTGAAGCTTATTTGAAGGATAAAGGCAAGATTTATATGGCATTAGGCTTCAATAAAGATATGGCAACCAAGTGGAAAAATATCGATGCGATCATGAAAACATACGGCATTCAGGATCAACATGCGATTGCGATTGAGCCGAAACAAACGTCGCTCTATGATCCGCTGACGATTATTCCGGAGTATGGCCCGCATGACATTACCAACAAGCTGTCCAGCAATAATTTGATTACGATGCTGTCGCTGGCTGTAAGCTTGAATGCGGATGGCAGTGCACCAGACTACACCCAGTCCCTGCTTTTGAAAACGACAGATAAAGCTTACGGGGAAACCGATATCAACCTTCTTGCACAATCCAAAACCAAACAGGATGCGACAGATGTCAAAGGACCGCTCAACCTTGGCTACGCGATTTCGGGTAAGGATAACAAGCCTAAAGCCGTTATTCTAGGGGGATCTACGTTCGTACTGGATGAAGATATTCAGAATCAAGGAAATAAGGATTTTGCTCTGAACAGTATTGGCTGGCTGCAGGAACAGAAGGATCAGATCACAATTCGTCCGCGTCAAGGGGATGCATTCCAACAAGCGATGATTACGCCTAGCCAAGCGAATACCATTTTCCTCGTAACGATCGTGTTCTTACCGCTCTTGTTCCTAGTCATTGGCGGCTTGATCTGGTGGAGGAGGAGACGAGGATGAAACGGTTTATTCCAACAATTCTGTTAGTCGTAATTTGTATCGGCGGTTTTTGGTACGCTTCGAGCAAAGACTTCTTTCAAGAGAAAAAAGATGAACCGAAATCGCTCATCACACTCAAGCAAGAAGACGTGCAGTCCATTCATGTAAAAACAGAGGTACAGCAGATCGAATTAGCTCGGAGCGGCAGCGGATGGGAAATGAAAAGCCCGGCAGCAGCGCCGATTAATACGAATCAAGTGGGTTCGTGGTTGGATGGCCTCGGTTTGGTGACATCAACGAAACTAGTTGAAGATCAGGTAAGTAATCTATCCAACTATGGGTTAGATAAGCCGCTTGGAACTTATGAAGTTACGTTAAAAGACGGCTCGAAGAAAGGACTGCTGGTGGGTACGGCTCTTCCTATTGAAGGCTTCTCCTATGTTCAGGTGGAGGGATCTCCTGCTGTGTATCAGGTGAGTGACCAGTCGCTCTCTGCGCTCAGCAAAGAACCGGTAGACTTTGCCGATGCTAGCCCAGTCCAATTCGAAAGCGACAAGGTGCAGAGCGTAAAGCTGACGTGGAAAGGTCAGACTTGGACGCTTGCCAAAACAGACAAAGACAAGGTAGCTGCTGAGGCTAACTGGAAGCTTGGTGATAAAGAGCTGAAAGGCGCGGAAGCGAATCCGCTGCTGGATGAGCTGATCTTCCTGCACAGCACTGAACTTCCACAGCCAGCGGCTCAGAAACCAACTGCGGGCGGTGAGCTCAAAGTGGAGCTTGTATTGTCTGTAGATGGCAAAGAGGTCACCGAGCTCTATGAAGGCAAGCTAAGCCAAGATCAAGTCTGGTTGGCGAAGCAAGGCGGACAATGGGCGTACCTGCTTACTGCCGCAGATATACAGAAATTGGCGGATGCCTATGCCGGCAAACCGGCTCAGCCCGCCTCTTAACAGGAAAACTGCTCCGTACAGTTCAAACGTGCTGTGTTGGGGCAGTTTTTTTCATTAACTTTTTTTTCCAATGACACATAAAACGGAATAATTTGGGAAACCTACAAAAAAGGAAAGGAAAGGAGGTAACATTCACATGTACAGCAATCAAGAGAACCAAAACATTTCCACCAAAGAGCTTTTATACCTAGCGGATACACTGAAAAATGAGGATTTGTTAGCAAAGCTTTGTGTACAAGGAGCATTGAATAGCCAAAGTCAGTCCTTGAAGCAAACCTTGTCTCATCTTTCTCAGGAGCGGCTGCAAAACATTAGCGTCCTCATCAACACCCTACAGCAGCAATCAGGCATTACCCATTAATTCGTACATAATAGGAGGTGCAAGAAGCATGTATCAGCAAAACCCGTATCAACAACAGCAGCAACAGCCAAACCAGCAGCAACAAGGACAATTAAAAGATGAGGATTTCGCGAACTTTGTCCTTTCCGAGTTGAAACGTAGTGCTCGTGAATATACGACTGCAGCTTTGGAAGCCGCTAATCCGCAGATCAGGCAGGCCTTCCAGTCGTTATTGCAAAAGACATTGCAGGATCAAGCTGCCGTATTTCAGGAAATCCAGAAGCTTGGCCAATATGAGATTCAAGCTGCTCCTCAGCAGCACATTCAACAAGAACTGCAGAAACAAAGCCAGATCGCAGCTCAGCTGCAGTCCTTTGTACAACAAAATTTGAGTCAAACCAACACGGCTAGCTATCAGCAGCAAGACCAGATAACTATTGCGCAGCAACATCAGCCGCAGAGCCAACAACAGAACCAGATTGCTGCTTTATATCAAACACAGACACCTATCCAACCCATGATTAGTGCCTCTCAATATCCTAATGCTGTGTACAATAATCAAGGGCAAGGATATTCAACCCATACACAGCCTTCACCAAACCAGACAAGTCAACAGCAAGCCTATATTAGCAACCAGCAAGGACAAAATTTTCAAGATCAGAATTATGGACAAACCGGCTACGGTCAATCTCAGGGTTATGCCGCATCATCCGGATATAGCGCATCTGAAAATGCTGGCATTACTGGCATTACAAGCAAATCGGCAAGTTCTACCAACGCTTCCCGCAGTCACACAGGTGCTCAGACCTCGACGGCAGGAGAAAGCTCTTATCTCAGTAAGCAACAACATGAGGGAAGTAAATACAGCTTCTAAATCGCATTGTTCCCTCAAGACCAAGACGTCCTAGCTTTTAGCTATAGGGCGTCTTTTTTATTATCAAATATTTATTTGTCCCACTTTTCTCTAATCATGGTATGGAACCAGCTTGTCACACATATATAAGGAACATAGGATGTCCAAACTTATGGGAGAAGGGTGCTAATGCTGATGAGAAAAACGTGGATTTACGGCGCAGCTACTTTAATTGTACTAGGAGCATTAACAACAGCATGTGGTTCCAAAGAGGAAGTTGCTAGCAGCGGTTCAACAGGCTTGAAGGACACCAAGGCAGCGACTACAGTGGCTCAAGGGAAGACGGAAAGCAGTGTGAAGACGGTGACCGCAGGCGCCAAGCCAGCCATCGATGCACAGGTAACTAAAGTTGAGGGAAGAAACGTAACGATCACGTATCAGACAAATAATTTCCAATTAGCTGATCATATGGATCAAAAAGCAGTACAAGGAGAAGGGCATCTTCATTTGTATGTGGATGGTAAGATGAAAACGATGATTGCCAAAACAGGTCCGTTAACACTAAATAATCTAGCAGCAGGTAAACATGAAATTAGACTCGAGCTTCAGCAGAATGATCATACGGATATCAATGTAGAGAAAATTCTTAATATTGAAGTAAAATAATTGGGAACATTTGTGCGTATTTGACTGGAAATCTAGCTTGGGCGTAGATCAGATAACATTACGTACATATTCCTTGAAAAGGCGGGCGCTTAGCCCGTCTTTTGGCATTTGACACACCTGAATACGTAGCATAGACTGTTGATAGTATGGCAGTATTGCCGCCTAATCGGAGGGAAACAATTGATCGTCGATATACGTAAGTGGAAGCATGTATTTAAGCTTGACCCAGATCGGGACATCTCAGATGAAGCGCTCGATCGGCTATGCCAGTCTGGGACGGATGCAATCATGGTGGGTGGCTCAACAGGGGTAACTTTTGATAACACAGTAGATCTTCTATCTCGCATTCGTCAGTATGAGGTGCCCTGTGTGCTTGAGATATCCAATCAAGAGGCCATCGTCCCAGGGTTCGATTTATTCCTAATTCCGATTGTTCTGAATGCGGGTGATCCGAATTGGATCGTTGGGCAGCATCACGAGGCGTTGAAGGAATATGGTTCTATGCTCAATTGGGACGAGATAATAGCCGAAGGCTATATTATTCTGAATAGCGAAGCTACAGCGGCGAAATTAACATCGGCTCGTAGGAACTTGGATGTCAAGGATGTTGCGGCATACGCACGCATGGCGGACAAGCTTTTTCACATGTCTATTGTTTATTTGGAATATAGCGGTGTGTTTGGTGATATGGAGCTGGTAAGGCGGACGCGACAAGTGCTGGAGGATGCCCGTTTATTCTATGGCGGAGGCATTGACAGCCTAGATAAAGCGCAGCAAGCAGCGGAGGTCGCAGATACCATCGTCGTCGGTAACATTATTTATAGTGATCTGGAGCAGGCGCTTCAGACCGTGAACTTTGATAGAACAGGAAGGTAACTTATGAACGAGACAGTCAATATTTTAGACGCGATAAAAAGGTTGAATCCCGAGCAGCGCAAAGCAGTCGAAGCTGTTGACGGCCCACTTCTGATTATGGCTGGAGCGGGAAGCGGGAAGACACGAGTGCTAACGCATCGTATTGCTTACTTGATTGGCACGCGTAGAGCGGCGCCATGGAGCATTCTGGCACTTACGTTTACGAATAAAGCGGCACGTGAGATGCAGGATCGTGTCGGCAAGCTGGTTGGCGGCAGCGGGAGTGATATTTGGGTTTCCACGTTTCACTCGATGTGTGTACGCATGCTGCGCAGAGACATTTCACGCATCGGTTTCACCTCGAATTTTACCATTCTAGATTCCGGTGATCAGTTATCGGTCATCAAAACGTGCTGCAAAGAACTGAACATTGATACCAAGAAGTACGAACCTAAGACCTTTCAAGCGGCCATCTCTACAGCCAAAAATGAACTCATCTCTCCTAAACAATTTGAAGATAAAATCGGTGACTACTTCGACGGATTGACCTCGAAAATTTATACGCTTTATCAGAAGAAGCTTAGAAGCAACAACTCCCTGGATTTCGATGACCTAATTATGGCAACCATTCATTTGTTTAATGAAGTTCCAGAGGTTCTGGAGTTTTATCAAAATAAATTTCAATATATCCATGTCGATGAGTATCAGGATACGAACAGGGCGCAGTATATGTTGTGTCAAATGATTGCGGCCAAACATAAGCGCATTTGCGTTGTGGGAGACAGTGACCAGTCCATTTACCGTTGGCGCGGAGCTGATATTTCGAATATCCTTAATTTTGAAAAAGATTATCCGAATGCTACTGCTATTCTTTTGGAGCAAAATTATCGCTCCACATCTAATATTTTGCAGGCTGCCAATAAGGTCATTGCCAATAATACGGGTCGTAAACCCAAAAATTTATGGACGGATAAAGAGGGCGGCGTAAGGATTAAGCTGTTTCAAGCTGATTCTGAGCACGAAGAAGGCTATTTCGTTACGAGTGAAATTAATAAAAATAAGTCCAATGGTAAAAAGTTCGGCCATCACGCTATTCTGTACCGGACGAACGCACAATCTCGGGTAATTGAGGAAATTCTCATTAAATCCGATATCCAATACACCATCGTTGGCGGCGTAAAGTTCTACGATCGGAAAGAGATCAAAGATATTTTGGCGTATCTGCGCCTTATCTCCAATCCGGACGATGATATCAGCTTGAGCCGAATTGTGAACGTGCCGAAGCGGGGCATTGGTGACACCTCGATGGATCGAGTGGCCGAAATGGCGGGACGAAGAGGTATTTCCTTATATGCCATGCTGGAGGAAGTCGATTCACTCGAGATCACGTCGAAGGCTAAGCACGCTTTAGCTGATTTCCGCGAAATGATTGATAACCTGAACCGCATGGTTGAATACTTATCAGTAACTGAACTGACGGAGAAAATACTGGAGATGTCGCAGTACCGTTTGGAGATGCAGCGTGAGAATACGATTGAATCCAAGGCTCGTCTCGAAAATATCGAGGAGTTTCTGTCCGTGACGATGGACTTCGAGAAACGTAACGAGGACAAGTCACTCATCTCGTTCCTGACCGATTTGGCGCTTATCGCCGATATCGATACGTTGGATAAAGAAAAAAGCGAGGAAGAGCAAGATGCCGTTGTGCTCATGACGATGCACAGCGCCAAAGGTCTAGAGTTCCCGGTTGTATTCATCATCGGGATGGAAGAAGGTGTCTTCCCGCACAGCCGTGCCTTCGCCGATAACGAAGAGCTCGAAGAGGAGCGCCGTTTGGCTTATGTCGGTATCACGCGCGCAGAGCAAGAGCTTTTCCTCACGTGCGCCCGTATGCGCACGCTCTTCGGCCGCACCGCGGCGAACGCGCCATCGAGATTCCTTCAGGAGATTCCGAAGGAACTCCTGGAGAATGTCTCGATGGGCGGCTCCATCGGTGGAGGCTTCTCGCGAGCTGGCCGCAGCAGTGGCAGCTCGTGGGGCAGCAGTGGCAGCAGCGCCACTGCCTCACAAGCGGGCCGCGGCTCCGCCGGCTCGTCAGCTTGGGGCACGCCGTCCTCGTTCGGACGGCCTAGTACGGGCGCGGCTGCGCCAAGCCCTGCAGCCGGGGCGAAGCCGGCTGCGTTCCGGGCTCCGCAGCCTGCCGCAGGCGGCGCGGTGCCGGACTACAAAGCCAGCGACAAAGTGTCGCATGGCAAGTGGGGCATCGGCACCGTTGTGTCAGTGAAAGGCTCGGGTGATGATACCGAGCTGCAAATTGCTTTCCCGGCGCCTGTTGGCTTGAAGCGCCTGCTTGCGAAGTTCGCTCCTATTACGAAAGAATAGGAGCCGCTTGCGCCTTTATTTGCCGCACTAACCCCTATTACCCATTAGAGAGGAAGAGCCCGTAATGACAGATGCCATCGCGGCAATGAAAACCCTCATCCAAGAAATCAACAAACATAACCATAACTACTACACGCTCGATGAACCGGCGATTTCCGATGCCGAGTGGGATGCTTTATACAATAAATTGACCGCGTTGGAGAAGGAGACAGGGATTACCCTGCCTTCTTCTCCTACTCAGCGCGTGGGCGGCGACATTCTCAAAGGCTTTAATCCACACAAGCATCTGGCCCGACTCTGGAGCTTGGACAAAGCACAAAATGCCGAAGACCTGCAGGCTTGGCATACACGTGTACTTAAGTTAATTGCAGATTACAACAGCAAGAATCCTGAGAACCCGCTGCCAGACCCGACGTATGTGGTGGAATTGAAGTTCGACGGACTCACGCTGAACCTTACCTATAAGCAAGGAGAGCTAGTTCAAGCCTCTACGCGAGGAAACGGTACGGTTGGTGAGGGCATTTTAGCCCAGATCAAGACGATCAAATCCATCCCGCTGGAGATCCCATATAAGGACGGAACCATTGAAGTGCAAGGTGAGGGTATGATGTTCCTCTCCGTTCTCGAGGCGTACAATCAAACTGCAACGGATCCGCTCAAAAATGCCCGCAACGCAGCAGCCGGAGCGCTGCGCAATCTCAATCCCAAAGTAACGGCAGAGCGTAAGCTGAACGCTTTCTTCTATAATGTGGGTTACTCCGACGGTATCCAATTTGAAAATCATTTCGATATGGTTCAATTTCTTCGTGACAACCACTTTAAAGTGAGCAACCGTACACGGTATTTCAGCACGATTGAAGAAGTAAGCGCAGAGCTGGAGCAGATTGCCGAAGAGCGCCTTGGTTTTGATTTTCTGATTGACGGAAGTGTCGTCAAGATTACGGACATGCGAACAAGAGAAGTGCTCGGCTACACCGAGAAATTCCCTCGTTGGGCGATCGCGTATAAGTTCGAGGCTGAAGAAGCAACAACCATTTTGCAAAGTGTGTCATGGGAAGTCGGCCGCACCGGCAAAATAACGCCGCTTGCCCGCGTTGAAGCCGTAGATCTCGCTGGAGTTACCGTACAGAACTGTACGCTCAACAATGTCGGCGATATCGAGCGCAAAAACCTCAAGCACGCCTTAGGCAGCCTCGTCTACATCCGTCGCTCCAATGATGTCATTCCTGAGATTCTCGGCAAAGTAACCGAGGAGAATGACGGCGAGGAGATTGTAGCTCCGACGCATTGTCCTTCCTGCGGCAGTGAACTTGAGATGCGTGGTGCGCATCTATTCTGTTTGAACCGTCTCGGCTGCAGTCCGCAGCTGGTTGGGCGTATGGCGCATTTTGCTTCGCGCGATGCGATGGATATTGAGTTTTTCAGCGAAATGACTGCCTCACAGCTGCATCAAGAGCTGGATGTCCGTGATCCTGCGGATTTGTACACCCTACAATTCGAGGATCTCGTCAAGCTCGATCGCTTTGGCGAGAAGAAGGCCCGCAACCTGCTTGATGCCCTTGAAAAAAGTAAATCGCGCGATCTAGCTTCGTTCCTTTATGCCCTAGGCATTCCTAACTCGGGTAAAACCACGACCAAGGTGCTGGCAGACTACTATCGCAGCCTAACGAAGATTATGGCGGCTACGCCTGAGGAGCTAATCGGGCTTCCAGATGTAGGCGGAATAGTAGCTGAGAGTATTTACTCATTCTTCCGTGACCCTGTAATGGTGTCCAGTATTGAGCGTATGCTCGCTGCTGGCGTCAATCCAATAGCTGAAGAGCCTGCGGTTGTATTGGCTAGCCCTGACAATCCGTTCTTTGGTAAAACCATTGTCCTCACAGGTACGCTATCGACCATGGGACGTGACGAATGTGCCAAGAAGCTGGAAGCGCTAGGAGCTAAGATTACTGGCAGTGTTTCTAAGAAAACGGACATCGTGATCGCAGGGGAAAGCGCCGGAAGCAAGCTGACGAAAGCGCAAGAACTTGGAATTCGGATCATTGAGGATGAACAGGAGCTTTTACAGCTTTTAGGTGAAGCTTAAATCACAAATAAGGGGACAGTGCCATGCCGAATAAACTTCATATAGTGAATGGAGACGCATTTGGAGATAAGCTGCGTGCTTCGGGTATCGATGGAGATATATTGGTGTGGCGCGAGTCACTATATGAAGGACCTATCGGCATGCAGATGTCTGATAGTGTCCTTTTATCTATGAGGGCGGCCTATATGAATCGCCTGCACGGCATTCCTGAGGAAATATTCAAGTCCATTACCCTACAGCAGGAAGAAGTGCTGGACAGTGTCGCAGTGGAAGTAGACGAAATTGTCCTGTGGTTTGAGCATGATTTATATGACCAATTGATGCTTTGTTATTTGCTATCGAGATTATTCGCTCTCCCTAATCGACCCTTTAAACTATCTTTGTTAAGTATCAATCATTATCCTGGCGTTGAGTTCTTTCATGGATTAGGACAATTAAACGTTGATCAAATTACTCTATTGCACGACAAGTGGTTGCCTGTAAATGAAGAACAACTTCTTTTGGCCTGCAAGGTCTGGACAGCTTACGCAGCTTCTGAGCCACTTCTTATGACGACTTTATTGGAAGAGGATTTATCAGCACTGCCTTTTCTTAAAAAGGCCCTACAAGCCAATTCAGAACGCTATCCATCTATGCGAAATGGCTTGAACACCATCCAGCAGCTAATTCTTGATCTGATTGGGGACGGAGAGTTGTCTGTTCTGTCGTTATTTCAAAAAGTAAGTAAAACGGCTAGTCACTACGGCCTCGGAGATTTGCAGTTCTGGGCTACTGTGGATAGTATCCGCAAATGTGAGATTCCGCTGGTCCGTCTTGCTGGAGGGGACAAGCTGCCTAGTTACAGCGAAGCACTGCCGCTTCAATTTGAAAAATGGCGATTATTTAGGACGGACATGGGTAAACTAGTTCATACTTGTGAGCTGGATCATCAGTACCTAAATGGCATTGATGATTGGATTGGCGGCGTTCATCTGCTTGGGAAAAAGGATATATGGCGCCGAAATGGCATCTCTACGGGGTTTGTGAAGATGTAAGATAATGGATGTATAAAATTGCTTGCAATTCGTTTTGAAACCTGATAATATTACTTCTTGTCACCGCAAGAGCGATGCATTAACGCTTTAAACGGTAACGCAATAAAGCTCCTTGAAAACTGAACAAATGAATGAAGCAAATCAGCAAATTCAGTCACGCAAGTGACTACAATTGAGATTGCA
>NZ_WHOC01000166.1:0-10070 GCF_013141785.1 Paenibacillus germinis | reverse complement strand
ACGTTGAAAATGGTGATGCTGTGTATGAACAAGCGCTAAATGCAGGAGCCACTTCTGTAACTATAATAACAAAATTATTCTTTGGTGACTGTGTCGGACGTGTACGCGATCCATTGGGTAATATTTGGTGGTTCCAGCAACGTATTGAAGATATCAATCACGAGGAGATGATGAACCGGGCAGGGCAAAGGGAGTATATCGAAGCCATGAGGTATGTTCAGAATTCTTTGAAACTATAAGCTTATAAAGACCCCTCCATCATTCCGTTAACGAAAACGATTGCTCGATAAAAATTCGACAGTCTAGGACTTTATTCTCGTCCATGGCTGTCGTTGTTTCTTTTTGTTGGGTCAGTCCATGACCTGTTGTGTAAGAGTGATGGATAATTTTATGAGATGTGCCGACCGGCGGTGCTCAAGATAAGGTTCTATGATAAAAGCCTTTTTCAGAATGGTTGAGTGGTGCTTACCAGTTACCTGGAATGAGCGACCCTTTATGTTACATGTTTGGGTTAATCAATAGGCGTGATCATATAATCAAAAAACAGGAGGACCCTGTCAAGTGAATTGGTTCAAATGGGATCTGAATCTGAAAATCAGGTTGACCGGTGACACTTTGTTCAACCTGCTGTTTTGGATGTACTTTCCTTTCATCACCCTCTTCTTCAGTGACGCTTTTGGAAAATCCATTGCCAGTATGTTGATGGCGGTGCCGCCTATGATTAGTCTGGTGGGCAGCTTATTTGGCGGACTCCTTTCAGACTGTCTGGGCCGGAGGCCGGCTATGCTGTTGGGAGCATTTCTGCAGACTGCGATGTTTGCCTTATTTGCGCTATCTTCGTCTCATTGGCTGGATTATCTCGCATATATCGGGCTTGGATTGGGAGGAGCAATATATACTCCAGCCAGCTCAGCTATGGTGGCGGATGTGATACCGGAAAAAGAAAGACGGATGGTCTATGCCACGTTTGTTACGGGAAGAAACATCGGGGCGGTATTCGGCCCTGCGCTGGGCTCGGTCTTCTTTTTCCGATACCGACATGAGCTGCTCTGGACCTGCACTACCGTGACAATGCTGTATTTCTTGGCGATTCTATTTTTGATCAGGGAGACTCTCCCGGTAACGGCCAGAGTGACCCGGTCAGGCCATAAGCTGTCCGGAATTTTGAGGGAGCAAGTAAGCAGCTATGGCATTATTTTCAGGGATAAGGTATTTGCTCTTTATATTGCTGCCGGCATTTCGTGGCTGGACCCTTTCTCTCAGCAGCACGCAAGTGTTCGGCTGGATGCTGGGTCTAAATGGTCTCTTGTTTGTACTATGTGCCCTGCCAGTAACGAAGTTATTTGAAAAATGGTCTGAACGCAACATTCTAATCATGTCCACGCTGCTGTTCGGAGTGGGAATGTTTATGATTGGTTTGACGACACATGTATGGCTGCTGTTTATTTTCACATTTATCTTTACCATTGGGGAGCTTTCACGCAGCCCGGTTACGGACAGTTTCATCAGTAAATATGCGCCGGACAATGCCAGAGGTAAGTATATGGGGGCATCCAGTCTTCAGTACTCGGTGGGCAGGTTTATTGCTCCCGTCACGATCATGCTCTCCATATGGTTTCCTCCGCCAGTGGTGTTTGGATTTATCTTTTTGGTCACCATCCTTAGTTCCCTTCTCTATGTAAAAGTGTTTAAAATTATCCCTGCCAGTTACTACGATCACAAACGGGAGGAGGTTGCTAGCTGACATGCTCTTGGTACTGAAGAATCAGGGTTATACAATGCCTCGTGATTTTGATTTTTATACAATGGAAGGTTAAATTAAGAGAATAAAAGAACATGATGAAAATATGCAAAAAGATCAAGCGTATTACTTTGGAATCTTTAAAATTAATGACAATACGTTAATTGGCACATTTAACCTCTTTCAAGTGCTTCGAGGTGCCATTCAAAGTGCTTTCAAGAGATACAGTCCAACTCCTCGATTTCGTAAAAAGAGCGTTTAATGCTCATGAAATCAGCCGATTGTATAACGAAGACAGTTCTGTCGGACATGCAGAAGTTCGGATTGGTGATTCGATAGTCATGATGTTCGATGCTATAGAAGCGCGGCCAGAAACACCGGGTTTCTTCCGTCTTTACGTCAAAGATGGTGATGCTGTATATGAACAAGCTCTAAGTGAAGGGACACTTCTGTAACTAAAATAAGTAAGATCGGCATCACTTAAAAAAATAAGTATTCAACATAAAGAGCGGTAGCCTTGGACGAGAAAATAAAGTCCTAGACTACCGCTGAACTATTTTTGAATGATCGTACATACCTAAAGTTCGATACGTACTCCCAAGTCCTAAATATGCTCCTTGTCTTTCTTCACCTGATAATCCGAGTTCTAAAGACTTTTTATAAAAAGGTACTGCTTCCCTTGTTCCATTACATCGTGAATCCAGGCACATTAATACCATACTGACGGATCTAAAGGCTCATGTTTCAATAATTCAAGTAATAATGACCTGGCTTCTTCTTTTCTAAAAAAATACTGCTTCGCACTGTAAAGGGTTGCCTCAGAGCAGCCTTTTTATATTGTCCTAAGCTTCTTTGTCGGCATAACAGTTACAAGTAGGAACTCAAAAAAAATTACGGATTATCCTTGAGCTGCCCATGAGATTCGTCGAGTTGCCGTTCAAGACCATCCAATAAGATCTTGATCCCAAACCAAAACCGTTCGTTGTTATCAGGATCCACCAATTCGGCTGTCAATTTGGCGATGTTCGGGTAAACATCAACTGAGAAATTCATCAACGTATGTCCTGTTGCATGTGCAGTTTTATCGCCAATCGCACTTTCGTTAATTTCTTCCAGGACGAATGCGGTAGAATAATCGACCAAGAGCCGACCCGCCCTAGAGGCGGTTAAACCGTCGAGTCCCGCATCAAGCAAGGCACCGAGTGTCATATCAATCAACCGTAGACGATTGTGTCCTGTTGGTATGGTACCGGCAAGAATGCGGCCAGAGTCTCGATGAGCCAGCAACACGCGTCGATACTCTCTCAAAAGAGACTCTAACCGCGTGCGCCACGGACCATCAAGTTCGGGCATTTGAACTTCACCACTGATGGAGTCGGCGAGCAAAGCGAGAAGTTCATCCTTGTCGCGGACGTACCAATAAAGTGTGGATGCTTTTATACTAAGCCGTTCGGCCAATCGGCGCATACTCAAGCCGTCGAGGCCAACCTCATCGAGCAAAATGAGCGCGGCTGAAACTACCTGTTCCCGATCAAGCGGTTTTAGTGCCGGTTGCTCATCACCAATGCCCGCTCTTTTACTGTTGCGTCTTGTTTTTGCCATTTTCCTACCTCCAACTACCATTCTGCAAATATAGCCTATCACTATTGACAAAGAGGCGCAACTGCATTAGTCTAACACTGTACTACTAAGTGAAACGCTGTTAGACTAAAAAGCAATTACTAGACAAATTAAAAGCGAGGGATTTTTATGGATGATTCTTCCGTTCATGTTTTGATTATTGGCGCAGGCACAGGCGGACTATGTTTGGCACACGGCCTTAAGAAGGCAGGGATCCGCGTTACCGTTTATGAACGTGATCGTACCCGATCCGATGGATTGATGGGCTACCGTGTCGGTATCGATCCCGATGGCAGTCGGGCTTTATACGCATGCTTGCCATCTGATCTTTATGACACATTCATCGCTTCTTGTGCCCGCTCTCCGATCTATGGAAATATGCTGACTGAACAGCTGTCCGAACTTCTATCGATGGGAGAACGACCTGCTGTCGACCCGATCGCCCATGATCCGATTGATAGCGAAAAATCGGTAAGCCGGATGACGCTAAGACAAGTGTTGTTGACCGGACTTGAAGATGTCGTGCACTTCGACAAAACTTTCAGTCGCTTCGAGCAGTATCCCAACGGCAAGGTGATCGCATATTTTGAAGATGGGACCTCGGCTGTCGGTGATGTGCTAGTTGCTGCCGATGGGACCTCTTCCCGGGTTCGCAAACAATATCTTCCACAAGCCAAGCTTGAGGATTCGGGCCTTATCGGTATCGCCGGAAAAATTCCGTTGAATGCAGAAACAAGAGCCCTGCTGCCTCCCAAAGTATTGGAAGGAGTATCGATGGTTTTTGCGCCAAAAGGCTACAACTGCGTTATACATGTCATGGAGTTCAAATGGGATCAAAGTGGGACGTTAAAGAACGGGATTGGGGGCAATGACGCGGAGCTGTTGTCCGCTTGGCCAGGATTGCTGTACGATAATACACGCGATTACATTATGTGGGGATTTAGTGCCGCGAAGAGATGGCTGCCAGACGTCGTGTTGAGCATGAACGGTTCTGATCTGCTTCGTCTAACACAGGAGAAGACGCAAAATTGGCACCCCAATCTGCAGAAATTATTTAGCCTTACCGATCCAAGTACGTGTTTCCCGATTAATATCCGTACATCCGTGCCTGTACCAGCTTGGTCGGCTACCAATGTAACGCTTCTCGGCGATGCCATTCATACGATGACCCCAGGCAGGGGTGTTGGCGCCAACACTGCGCTTCGGGATGCCGCGCTGTTGTGCCATAATCTAAAAGCTGTTCGTGATGGCAGCAAGACGCTTATCCAAGCCATTCAAGAATATGAAAAACAAATGATCGATTATGGGTTCGATGCAGTCATAAAGTCCAGGAAACAAATGAACGGGAACGGTCTGATGCACAAACCCGTTATCGGACGCCTAGTTTTGGCTTTTATGCGTATCTTTATGAGGGTAGTCAACCATTTGCCAACCGTAAAGCGCCGCATGGACGAAGCGGAGAGGAACTACCGTGGTGCGGGGCGTAAAGAATAAATAATACATTTCACTGCTTAATGACAGAAAAAAATTCCTAGAAAGAATCAGCCCGACCATTTGATCGAGCTGATTCTTTTTTTACAATTACTCTAATAGAAGCTTGCTCAGCTTGGAGATCGTATCGTCATCGTTTGACGGTATATTGATCGTGACCGTAAGGTGGGGAGCATCCGATACAAGAAATGAAATTTGATCGAATACGATCAGTCCGACCGTTGGATGATAATTGATTTTTTTTCCTTCAGGGCCGTTCAGAACATCATGCTCTGGCCACCATGTCCTGAATTCCTCGCTTGCTTGATTCAATTCATCGATGAGCTCCATCCACCAAGGATCACCCGCAAATTTTCCGTAGTTGGCGCGAAACTGAGCTAACCGGTGCCTGGCATGAGTTTCCCATGTTTCCTGGAGCAACTGCCGGACATACGGTGATGTGAACGTCCGCCAGACGGAATTACGCTCACGCGTCGACATATCTTCATAATTCCCGTAAATCATGCTTGCAACCTTGTTCCATGCAACAACATTCAGGCGCTGATCAGTAACGATGGCCGGACTCGTCCCCTGCAGATCAAGGAAGCTCTGCAACCTCGGGCTAATGACACTTTCGGCTGGTATGAGATCGGGAGGCAGTTGCTGGAGGGCCAGCTGAAATAAATGTTTTCGCTCATTTGAATCAAGTTGGAGAGCCCGCACAATATTCTCCAGCACTTGAGTGGATACCTGAATGTTTCGCGCTTGCTCAAGCCACGTATACCAGTCCACGCTGATGCCCGAGAGCAACGCTACTTCCCCGCGCCGAAGTCCTGGCGTTCGCCGCCGACCTCGATTAGGCAAGCCAGCCTGTTCGGGTGAAATACGGGCACGGCGCGTCTGCAAAAACTGAGCCAGCTCATGTAATCGAACATTGGCTGATTGTTCCATTGTTGCACACCTACCCCCTTGTCGGATTCCCATTATAGGAGAATTACTCATATGATAAACCATCATCTAGTTCTAGTATACGATCTATTTTACAATAATGAAGGAAGTGGTGAGTAATTCAATCTTGTAATGAAAGGGGAATTATTTTGGGAAAAGTGATGCAAATACAGTCCAGCAGTACCAGTAAGCTGGTAAAAGCGCTGCTGCTTCTAGGACTTTCTCTAGGATACTTTATGGTGCTCCTGGATATGACAGTGGTAAGTGTCGCATTACCTGCTATTCGCGACGACTTGGGGGGAGGGATAGCCGGCCTTCAATGGGTGGTCAACGCCTACACGATCGTTTTCGCGGGCTTGCTGCTGTCGATGGGGGCGATTGCCGATAAGTTGGGGGCTAAACGAGTCTATATCGGTGGTCTGGCGCTATTTCTCGCCGCATCAGCCATTTCAGCAGTTGTTCCGTCTCTTGGTGCACTTATCAGCTTACGCGCTATACTCGGTGTGGGAGGTGCAGCCTTGTTGCCAGCCTCGCTCACCCTCTTTGTACATTCTTTCCCTGAGCCGGCTCAACGTGCTCGGGCTCTTGGCATATGGGCAGCGGTTACGGGAATAGCAATGGCCGCAGGACCTGTCATCGGTGGACTCTTGGTAGACTCACTCGGTTGGCGCAGCATTTTTCTTCTCAATGTGCCGCTTGCTGTCATTAGTTTGATCCTGACTTCGCAGTTCGTCAACGAAACAAACCGTAATCCGCAGCAAAGCTTTGACTTAGTAGGCCAAGTCTCAGCCATTGCCGCCATTGTCGTATTGTCCTTCGCTCTCATGGAGGGGGAATCATACGGATGGAACTCCCCGGTTATTTTGGGGGCATTTAGTCTGGCACTGGTGTGCGCTATCGTATTCTTGATGGTGGAAGCGAAAGGTAAGACACCGCTGCTACCACTGCAGCTATTTAGAAATTCCACCGTATCGGCGGGAATGATTGCCGGGATGGCCATTAATATCGGCATGTCGGGGATTCTATTCATACTTCCATTATTCTTCCAACAGTTGCGCGGATTATCGGCCCATATGGCAGGACTCGCGCTCCTTCCGATGATGATTCCAATGGCCTTCAATCCGATTTTTACCGGTCGAATCGTGGGTCGAATCGGAGCAAGAATACCGATGACGATCGGGTTTAGCCTTGGGGCTCTGGGTACACTGTTGCAAATATGGGTGGATGTGAATACGAGTTATGCGCTTACCCTGCTTGGTTTGCTCCTGATCGGTTTCGGAGTGTCCTTTACGATTCCATCGTTGATGACAGCCGTTATCTCATCTGTCCCTAAAGAACAGACCGGTGCTGCTTCAGGAGCGCTGAATTCAAGCCGACAGCTCGGCGCGACGCTTGGCGTTGCCATCCTCGGCTCGATTCTAAGTGGCAGCGAATCTTTTATTGCCGGAATGCATATGTCGCTAGTTGTTACAACCGCTATCTTGTTCGGTGGCAGCTTACTCTCGTTCGCGTTTATTGGCCGCACAAAGGGATAACATAGGCTTCTAAGTGGGAGATGATACATATTGAAGCGTTAAAGCTATAAACATCAGGAGAAGGCTGCCGAGAGCAATTGGATCGGCAGCCTTTTACACTAATTGGTTTGATGAGTAATGTTTAGCATAATTACATGGCGACTGAAGCGGATTGTGCGAAAGTTCTCCGAAAATGAAAGACTCTCTTCGGGCTCAGAAGAGAGTCAACTGTTCTAATTTTCTCCTGGTTTCGCTGTCTGCTGGAGTAAACATTTTCATCATCAGATTTTTGTTTTCTTTCAGCACAAAGCTTTTATGCTCCAGGATCAGTGTGCCCACAGCGGGGTGCCTCATTTCTTTTCTCTCTTCCGGATTTTCCGTCACGTCATGCCTTGCCCACAACTCCCTGAACGCTGGGCTTACTTCGCTCAATTCGCCAATCATCTCTACATACCAGGGGTCATCCACCAATTTGCCGTAATCGGACCGGAGTTGGGCCAGCAGACTTTGGGCGAGCATCTCCCATTTCGTATAGAGCTCCCTGCATGCTTCATTGGTAAACATGTACCAGATCAAATTACGCTCTTGCAAGCTCATTCGCTCAAAATCTCCAAAAACCTGTACAGCCATCCGGTTCCAGGCCAATATGTTCCAACGCATGTCGGCAATGTATGCCGGGCAGAACTGGAATTGATCCAAAATTTCCTGATGAACCTGCGAGATCTCGTTTTTCCAAGTATTCTGCACCTCCATGCGCAACATCTGAAGAGACAGCGTGAACAGATGCCTACGTTCATCCGGGTTCAATCGCAAGGTCCTAGCAAGACTGTCCAGAACTTGATCGGATACACGAATATCCCGCCCTTGTTCCAGGGCTGTATACCATGGCAGCGATATTCCGGCCAACACCGCTACCTCTTCTCTGCGCAAGCCAGAAGTCCGGCGACGCGAATGGTCGACAGACAAACCTGCTTCCTTCGGTAAAAGTCGCAATCGACGCGTCCTCAAAAAGTCAGCCAGCTCCATTCGCCGATGTTCATTATTACTCAACTGGAACCCTCCCTAATCCTGATACTGACAATACTACTTTAGTTGCTAATAGGATATCTGATAGTTTCATAAACTCTCATCTATTTCAGACTGAGCTTATCTCTTAAGATTAACACTGAACATAAAATTAGCAATTGTTTTAGGAGGAGAAACTATCCATGTCCACACTTTTGTACATTACCGCACATCCATTTGAAGCATCGAAATCTTTCAGTTTGGCGGCTGGCGAAGCTTTTCTTCAGGCATATCGCGTAACTCATCCTGCCGATAAGGTCATTATTCTTGATTTGTTCAAAGTCGAGATACCGCTCCTTGATGCTGATGTTTTTCACGGCAGGGAAAAGATGCAAGAAGGTATGGCTCTCAAACAGCTGCCTGCAGCGGAACAGGCTCAGATAACCCGTATGTCTGATCTGGTTGAGCAATTCATCGCAGCAGACAAGTATGTATTCGTCACACCAATGTGGAATTTTTCGTATCCGCCTGTCATGAAAGCCTATCTCGATACCCTTGCGGTTCCCGGAAAAACGTTCGCCTATACAAGCAGCGGCCCGCAAGGTTTGTTGGCTGCTAAAAAAGCGCTTCACATCCAGGCGAGCGGAGGCGTATATTCCGAAGGTCCGGCCGCACAGATGAATTTAGGTCACCAACATCTGTCCACCATCCTGCAATTCTTTGGAATCTCCCAGGTCGAAGCGTTGTTTATTGAAGGGCATAACCAATTTCCAGATCGTGCGCAGGCAATCAAGGATACTGCACTGTCCCGTGCTGAGATCATCGCCACAGACTTTTAAGATAATAACCTGTTAAGCTACTACCAAAATGAATGGAGGTTTTATTTCAATGTTAAGAATCACATCTGCTTTGAAAGTCGGGGTTATCGCAACAGCGGTCATGGAAATCTTTTTCCGAATCACCGATTCCTTGTTTAGTCACGGAGTAAACTTTGCTTGGTTGAATGGAACCTCTTTTGGTCTTGATTCTCAATCTTTTTCTACCTTGATCGTTGGATATGCAGAAATTCTCTTTGGTGGTGTAGTCTTCGCGTACTTATATGATCGATTTGTTCCCAGAAAAAACATGTGGACGGGCATTGGCTTTTCTGTTCTTTTTGCCATGATCATTGTTGCTGGCCTTATTATGATGCCAATTATGGGAGCGACGCACCCTCTAGTGATTGTTGGTATGATTCCAAATCCCGGACTGTTTGGTATTGGATTCGGCATAAAGGCTGGTCTCTTTAACTTCCTGGGACATGTGATTTACGGAATCGTTTTGGGCTCTGCAAGGCAGCTACGTCTGGATGCAAGAGAAGAAAGACCAGGCGTTGAGCATAATCTTAATTAAGGTATCACTCAGTCAGACGGAACGGCGAGGATCAGAATCACCAGGAATGATGTCCTGTCAGCGGAGGCTAGATCAGCATTTCTTTTAAGACACAGTGAACGTTGATAACTAGCTTTGTATGACCCTGTATCAGTCGAAATGATCATTGCCATTAAAATGAGGAGCACCAAACTCATTCTAACACTGACATATTTTTGTCAGCATTACATGTATATAATAAGGCATGTAAATGACATTAATTATAAGAGGAGAATGTATATGACAACAAAATCAAATTCAATTCAGCCGATTCCCGAAGGCTATCGCACTGTTACACCGTGGATTATCACAAAAGATACCGTCCAACTCCTCGATTTCGTAAAAAGAGCGTTTAATGCTCA
>NZ_WHOC01000165.1:0-21309 GCF_013141785.1 Paenibacillus germinis | reverse complement strand
CTTATCGGGACGTAGCTCAGCTTGGTAGAGCACCTGCTTTGGGAGCAGGGGGTCGCATGTTCAAATCGTGTCGTCCCGATAGACACGCGGGCGTAGTTTAATGGTAGAACTTCAGCCTTCCAAGCTGATCGCGCGGGTTCGATTCCCGCCGCCCGCTTCACAGAAAAAGATCACCTTCGGGTGGTCTTTTTCGTTTGAACGGGCACTGGAAGAGAAGCAGCATGGGTTCGACCGTCCGTGAAGACATCATTGAATATCCCCAAGTAGGACGAGCGTCCAAATATACCACTAGCTGCTTCCGTAGGAAGCATTTCAAATAAGTATTTGGAGTATTCCCGCCGCCCGCTTCACAAAAAAGATCACCTTCGGGTGGTCTTTTTTCATTGAACGGGAAAGGAAGAGAAGTCATATGAGTTCGACCGTTCGATGAATTTCTATAGGCTGCAAATGATGCAATACATAAATTACCACGCTCAGGCGTGGCTTTTTTTTATTTTAATACTATATGCAGAGGGCGGATTGTGGTAAAATATTCTGAAATGAGTTTTTATAGCATCTAGCTTTTGTAGAGAGAAGCATTAATGCAACATAGTGAATAGATGAGGTGGAGAGTTATGTTAGAGAATGATATTGTCCTACAGAAGCAAGCAACGAATAACCTGCTGCGCAGGGACGTACGCTTCTTGGGCCACATACTAGGTGAAGTTCTGGTTCATCAAGGCGGTAATGATCTGCTTGATGTTGTCGAGAGAATTCGTGAGATGAGTAAGTCTTTAAGAGCACACTATGTAATCGAGATATATGATGAATTCAAGAAAACGATCTCCTCCTTGGATCCGGAGATTCGTCATCAAGTGATTCGTGCATTCGCTATTTACTTTCAACTTGTTAATATTGCTGAGCAAAACCATCGGATCCGTCGTAAAAGAGATTACGAGCGTTCCTCCGGTGAATCCGTGCAGCCTGGTTCCATAGAGAGTATTGTGCAAGAGTTAAAGAATAATCATATCCCATATGCAGAGGTTCAAGAAATTCTGAAAGCTATCTCTTTGGAACTAGTAATGACAGCACACCCGACAGAAGCTATGCGTAGAGCTGTGCTTGATATTAATCTGCGTATCTCGGAAGATATGATGAAACTCGATAATCCTATGCTGACTTATCGTGAGCGCGAGCAATTGCGTGAGAAGCTGCTTGGAGAGGTTCTTAATCTTTGGCAAACGGACGAGCTGCGTGATCGGAAACCAACGGTTATTGATGAAGTCCGTAATGGTATGTATTTTTTTGACGAGACTTTGTTTGATGTACTTCCAGAGATCTATCATGAGCTTGAGCGCTGTTTAAATAAATATTACCCACAAGACTCATGGCATGTGCCGTCCTTCTTGAAATTCGGTTCATGGATTGGTGGAGACCGTGACGGTAACCCATCCGTCAGAGCAAATGTGACTTGGGAAACATTAGGGTTGCATCGTCAACTGGCTTTGCAGAAGTATGAAGAAGTTCTCAAAGAAACCCTTGAGAATATGAGCTTCAGTAAAAGCATTGTTAACGTTAGCGACGATCTAATTGAATCTATTCAATGCGACCGTGAAGCTATGGGGAATATACAGGACGTTTGGCGTAATGAGAAAGAACCATATCGCATCAAGACGACTTATATGATCGAGAAGGTTCATAATACTGGCAATCCGAATGTTCCTACAAACCAGAAATACAACACTCCGGAAGAGTTTATTAGTGATTTGAAAATCATCGAGGCTAGCTTGAGGATGCATTATGCTGACTATGTAGCTGACAAATATATTAAGAAACTTATTCGTCAGGTTGAGCTGTTCGGCTTCCACTTGGCTGCTCTGGATATCAGACAGCACAGTAAAGAGCATGAGAATGCGATGACTGAGGTTTTAGCGAAAATGGGCATCACGAGTGATTACAGTAAGCTATCGGAAGAGGAGAAAATCAGTCTCTTAACGGATGTACTGAATGATCCAAGACCAATTACATCTACGTATTTGGATTACTCGGAAAGTACACAGGAGTGTATAGATGTTTATCGTACTGTAGGCAAAGCACAGAAGGAATTCGGTCGCAACTGTATTAACAGCTATCTCATCAGTATGACGCAAGGAGCAAGTGACCTCTTGGAGGTTGTAGTCTTTGCGAAAGAAGCTGGATTATATCGCAAAGAGAGCGATGGCAGCGTGACAAGTACGCTTCAATCTGTACCTCTTTTTGAGACGATCGATGACCTTCATGCAGCTCCTGGCATTATGAGCACGTTGTTAGCGATCCCTGCTTACAAAGCTAGCCTTGACCCTGTGACACAGCTCCATGAAATTATGCTGGGCTACTCAGACAGTAATAAAGACGGCGGTGTGATTACAGCGAACTGGGAGCTTCGTATGGCGCTCCAGGATATTACGGAAGCTGCTAAAGAATATGGCGTGAAGCTGAAGTTTTTCCATGGCCGCGGCGGAGCACTTGGTCGTGGTGGTATGCCGCTTAACCGCAGCATTCTGGCTCAGCCGGTTGAAACGCTTGGTGGCGGCATTAAGATTACAGAGCAAGGCGAAGTATTATCTTCCCGTTATTCCTTGCAAGGCATTGCATACCGCAGCTTGGAGCAAGCGACTTTTGCGCTAATTACGGCATCCAAATTATCGCGTTCTCCACAAAGAAATCCACTGGAAGACAAGTGGGAGAACATTATGCGTGGAATTTCGGAACAAGCTCAGACGAAGTATCAAGATCTCATTTTCCGAGACGAAGACTTCTTAACGTTCTTCAAAGAATCCACACCGCTTCCAGAGATTGGCGAGCTGAATATCGGTTCACGTCCATCCAAACGTAAAAACAGTGATAAATTCGAAGATTTACGCGCGATTCCTTGGGTATTCTCTTGGACCCAAACGAGATATTTGCTTCCGGCTTGGTATGCGGCGGGTTCGGGTCTCCAAAGCTTTTATCAAGGAAATCCGGCAAACTTAGATACTTTAAAAGAAATGTATGAGGAATGGTCGTTCTTCCGGTCGATGATTGATAATTTGCAAATGGCGCTAGCTAAAGCAGATCTCCAAATTGCTAGGGAATACGGCAACCTGGTCAAAGAATCTGCAATTGCAGAGCGTATCTTCAATCTCATTAGGGAAGAATATGAACTGACTTCGTCGATCATTTTACAAATTACGGGTCAGCAAGAGATTTTGGATAATGTTCCTGTTATTCAGGAGTCCATCCGTCTGCGTAATCCCTATGTAGATCCGCTGAGCTATATGCAGGTAGAGCTGCTTACTGAGCTTCGTGCACTACGTGAGAACAACGAGGATGATGCTATCCTGCTTCGTGAAGTGCTGCTTACGATTAACGGAATAGCCGCTGGGCTTAGAAATACGGGCTGATAAAAATTAGAGCGTAGAAGTAAGATACAGGATGACAAAGTCGGGGGCCACGTGTAACGTAGGCAGCTCGACTTTTCCTGTCCTTATACGAAATGCCCATAGACAGGAGTTGTACTTCAACATGGGGCGATGGTTAGCAATGGTTCTTGTCATAATTGGGGCGTCAAGCTATGGCTTGCTTTCCTCTTTTATCAAAATGGCCTATGATCAAGGATTTACAGAAGGGCAAATTACACCGGCACAAATGACGATGGGAACCCTTTTTGTATGGATGTTGATTCTTTTTCACAAAAAATCATGGGTCAATCCCTTTAAAGGTCCTTGGATTAAGCTTGGTTTGATAGGTATTTTTGGATTGGCTTTAACGACGGTCTTTTTCAATATTGCTTTAAAAGAGCTGAATGCTTCTTTATCGATTATTCTTCTGTTTCAGTTCACATGGATGACCATTGCAATGGATTGTGTCGTGAAACGAAGACTTCCAAGAAAGGCAGAAAGCATAGCGATTGTCTTAATATTGGTGGGTACTTTACTCGCCGTAAATGTGTTTGAGACGAACTGGGAACAATTTAGTTTACTGGGAATTTTGTATGGATTGTTGTCGGCTTTGACGTACAGCATATTCCTTTTTTTCACTGGACAAGTTGTTAGTACACTGCCTCCTCTTATGAATTCTGCTATTATGCTTACCGCGGCGATGCCCGTGATGTATATTCTGTATCCTCCGACGGTCTTTGCGCATGAGAATGGAAGTACGCTGCTTTTATGGGGGCTTTTGTTGGGCTTCTTGGGGCAGGTTGTGCCTACGGTGTCGTTTAATATCGGAATTCCGCGAATCGGTAGTACACTTGCCGCTATGCTTGGATCGGTGGAGTTGCCAGTAGCCGTTATTGCTGCTTACCTACTTATAGGAGAGCCGGTAAATGGGTTACAATGGTTAGGGATGGGACTGATCATAGGAGGCATAATTATTTCTGAAAACAAATCATAATTTCTGCGTATATATATCTATGATTGAATTGTCGAGAAGCCGGAGGAAATCGAATTGAACTTTGTAGAAGCACGTCTGGCTAAGCTGGCCAGGAATGGGGATCGGAATGCTTTTGCAGAGCTTGTGGAGCTCTATAAGGACAAGATCTTTCATTTGGCTTACCGTATGCTGAATAATAAGCAAGAAGCCGAGGATGCTGTGCAGGAGACATTCTTGCGGGTGTATACCAATCTGCACCGATACGATGAAAATCAGAAGTTTTCGACTTGGATTTTCCGTATAGGGACGAATCTGTGTATCGATAAGCTGCGTCGAAGAAAGAACACCTACTCGCTTGATGCGGAGATGCCAGATGGAGAGGGCAATGATTATTATGCCATGCTCCCAAGTCATGAGGACACACCTGAGAAGCAGGTGATTGTCTCCGAAACACAGGAACAGATACGCCGGGCTATTGAAACGTTACCTGAAAAATATAAATCCGTTGTGATTCTGAGATATCTGCATGATATGTCTTTGCAGGAGATAAGCGACGTACTTGATATGCCAGTTACAACGATCAAAACACGTGTACACCGTGGGCGGGAGTACTTGCGTAAAAGGTTAGAGCAGGAGGATCAAGTTGGTAGCACAAATCCTGTTCATATGTGAAACATATTTGAAATTCAAACGTATGGTATACCACAACATGCAAAAGTCTAAGAAAGGGGTGGCTGAATCATGAATTGTAAAGAAGCCCTCCCGCTCATACATGAATACCTCGACGGTGATTTGCAGGGATCCGATTCTCAGCGATTGAAGGAGCATTTGATATCTTGCCAAGCATGTCATGCTCTTTTCAGACAATTGGAGAAAACGGACGCGATGGTTAGAATGCTGCCTCCCGTTAGAGTATCTGATACGTTAACTGCACAAATCATGAGCGGACTGCCTCCAGCGAAGAAGCGCAATTCCTGGATGGACTTCATTCGCAAGCATCCTGCTGTATCGGTAGCTGTTGTTTTCGCTACTGTCATGTTCGGAAGCTTCATGTCCATGTGGAATGATGATACGAGTTTGATGGTCAAGGGAAGTAACCTTCAGGACGTTGTGATTGAGGGTGATACAGTTACTGTACCGCAAGGGCATACGGTGAAAGGTGATCTCGTTGTTCAGCGGGGGAAACTGAAAGTTGAAGGCGATGTAACAGGAAACTTAATCGTTATTGATGGTTCTCTCAATCTAGCGTCAACCGCGCATATCTCTGGGCACGTCACGCAAGTCGATGAAGCATTGGGCTGGGTCTGGTATAAATTAGGCGAGTTCGTAGGCATGCTCTCGCATTAACTTGAAACGTCTTCCAAATGGCTTATTGCCAGAGGAGGGCGTTTTTTTCTTCTCATACTAATAAAATGAACCAAACCCAATTTAATAACGTCTTGTGAAGAGAGAAAAATAGAAGTATAACTGGGTTTATGTTATGATTCTATTATAGAGAGATCACTGTGTTCAGTCGCTGGGGGAGAATAATAAATGGACTTACTCACGAGCATCTCGGCTAAGGATATCGTAGATATTCTGATCGTTAGCTATGTGATTTATAAACTGATTCTGTTGGTGCGTGGAACAAGGGCCATTCAACTTATGAAGGGTATCCTTGTTGTCGTTATTACATGGGTATTTAGTATTTGGTTTCAGCTCAGTACGCTGCAATGGATGATGAACCAGACCTTTACGTTCGGGGTTCTTGGGGTCATTATTATTTTTCAACCGGAGCTAAGACGGGCATTGGAGCAGTTGGGCCGGGGGAAGCTATTCAGCCGATCTTCTACGGAAGAGGATCAAGATGTTAATAAGCGGATTAGTGAAGTGATACGTGCTGCGAATTATTTGGCCAAAAGAAAGATAGGGGCCTTGATTGTTTTCGAGAAAGAGACCGGTCTGACCGATTATGTCGAGTCCGGTATTGCGATAGAGAGTAAGATCAGTGCGGAGCTGTTGATTAATATTTTCATACCGAATACGCCGCTTCATGATGGCGCTGTAATTATTCGACAAGGCCAATTAATGGCTGCTGGTTGTTATTTGCCCTTGTCTGAGAATCCCTTTATCAGTAAAGAGCTTGGTACACGTCATCGTGCGGCCATTGGGATGAGTGAGGTATCAGATGGGATGTGTATCATTGTTTCGGAAGAGACCGGGCAAATTTCGCTCACAATGAATGGTCATATCGTACGGGACATTAAAGAAGAGTCTTTGATTGCCAAATTGTTCGAAGAACTGAAGCCGAAGGCGAAAACAAAAGAGAAAAACCCTTTCTTGAAATGGAGGGGTCGTTCGAATGGATAAATGGTTACGCAATACGAATGTGGTGCGGATTGTCGCACTTGTTATAGGTATTTTGCTATGGGTTGTTGTTCACATGGAAGAAACCAATCTATCCGGAAATTCTCCTCTCCGCGAGCGGGAGGAAACCATAAATAACGTAGCTATTACGACAAAATATGATGAAACTCATTACCACATTTCATCTATGGCTCCTGCCAACGTACAGGTTATTGTGAAAGGGAAGGAATCATCGGTAAAGAAAGTGACGACCAGTAATTCCTATCAAATCGAGCTTGACTTGACGCAAGTGGGCAAGGGAGATCATCAAGTTACGCTTAAACCGGTTGGTTTTCCTTCAGATGTGGAAGTTCAGATTGTTCCTAGAACTGTGCATGTGGTTATCGAAGAGCTGCAAATGAAAGAAGTGCCCGTCGTTATTAATGTCAAAGGAACACCGGCAGCCGGTCTCAAAGCCGGACAGCCGATTGTAAAGCCAGCCAAGGTGTATATTACTGCGCAGACCAGTAAGCTCGAGCAGATCGAGAATGTTCGCGGCGAGGTCTCGGTAGATAAGGCTCAGGCTGCAGTTACGAAGCAAGTGAGACTGCAAGCTTTTGATAAAGATGGCAAAGAAGTAACTTTGAATATCAATCCTTCTGTGGTCGATGTGGAAGTGCCAATCACGAGCCCCTTCCAAACCATACCGCTGCAGATGAAGATTAGTGGAGAGCCGCCGAAAGGCTTCGCGATAGCGATGGTTACTCAAAATCCGGACAAGGTAACCGTCTACGGTACTCAAGATGTTGTAGATCGCCTAGAGTTTTATCAGGGGCCGCAGCTAAGTGTTCAGGATTTGAAGGAAACAAAGGAGTTTGCACTGGACATTCCCTTGAGGAATAAAGTAACTCAACTGGATCCTGCCAAAGTTACGGTCCGCGTGGAAATTGTTCCTTCCATTACGAAGGCTTTGGAAAATGTACCGATCACAATTATTGGTCAAAACGAAAGCTATGATACGAAAGTTACACTGCCGGAGACGGCTAAGCTAAACATAACGGTAGAGGGAGCTCCTGCACTCATTGATCAAATGAAAGTACAGGATGTACAGGCGATCCTGGATGTTAGTAATTTGCCTCCAGGTAAGCATGAGCTGAAGCTGACATTAAATTTACCGACCTATGTGAAGCTCGGTATGCCGCAAGAAGTGAAGGCGACGGTAGAAATCAGCGAGAAAGCACCTAATAAAGTAACAAATCCATAATGGGTTGTAGAAAAAGAGGAGAATATAAACATGGGGAAATATTTTGGTACAGATGGTGTGCGAGGAGTCGCTAATGGCGAACTGACACCAGAATTAGCTTATAAAGTAGGCCGCTGTGGCGGATATGTATTAACGAGACAGGCTAAGCATCCGAAGGTCGTTATCGGGAGAGATACACGGATCTCGGGTCCAATGCTGGAAGCTTCACTCGTAGCAGGCTTGCTATCGATTGGTGTTGAGGTTATTCGCATTGGTGTCGTTAGCACACCGGCAGTAGCATATTTAACGAAAAAGCTCGGAGCAGATGCGGGCGTTATGATTTCGGCTTCGCATAATCCGGTTGAGGATAACGGGATTAAGTTTTTTGGTGGCGATGGCTTCAAGTTGCTAGACGAGACGGAGCTTGAAATTGAGCAGCTGCTTGACGCGGCTGTGGATGAATTGCCTCGCCCCGTTGGCGGCGAGATTGGCACGGTTTCCGATGAGCCAGATGCGAAGTTCGCCTATCTGGCGTTCTTGAAGGAGACGGTATCCGAGTCTTTCGCCGGATACAAGGTCGTTCTGGACTGCGCGAATGGCTCAGCCTTCGAGCTGGCCCCTACCGTGTTCCGTGAGCTAGGAGCGGAAGTTATCACCATCGGCGCTGAGCCGAACGGTCGCAATATCAACGATCATTGCGGCTCCACGCATCCTGAGAAGCTTCGCGCAGAAGTGGTGAAACATGGCGCAGCCATTGGTCTTGCTTTTGATGGCGACGCGGATCGTCTGATCGCGATCGATGAGACTGGTGAAGAAGTCGACGGCGACTTCATCCTTAGCATTCTAGGCGATGCGCTGAATCGCACAGGGAAGCTGAACCACGGCACGATTGTGACGACGGTGATGGCGAACATTGGCTTTTTCAAAGGGATTGAAAAAGCGGGTCTTAAAGCTATGCAAACCTCTGTAGGCGATCGCTACGTGATGGAAGAGATGCGTAAAGGCGGTTATAATTTAGGCGGAGAGCAGTCGGGGCATGTCATCTTCCTCGATTACATCTCGACCGGAGATGGGATTCTGACGGCTTTACAGCTGGTAAACACCATTGTCCAATCGGGGCGCAAGCTTAGTGAGTTAAAAGGAATTATGCGTAAGTTCCCGCAGCTGTTAGTTAATATTCGCGTTGCGGATAAAAGCAAGCTCAAGGACAATGCTGTGATTGAGGAAGCCATTCGAAAAGTGGAGGAAGAACTCGGAGATAACGGCCGTGTGCTGGTCCGACCTTCGGGAACGGAATCGTTGATCCGTGTTATGGCTGAAGGTCCTGACAAAGAACAAGTTGAAGCTTATGTTCATGATATTGCTAAGGTTATTCAAGAGCAATTAGTATAAAAGGCAGGACATGTTGATCCCCCTTTCATGCTTATTGCTAATTGGGGGATTTTCCAAGAAAAAATAAGTTGCGCGTTCGCGCTAAAATGAATATGATGTATTTGACTCAAGAAGGAAAGGCAGGATAGAGGTTAATTAAGCAACAAATAGCGCCAGAACTCGCAAGCGGGACGGAAATGTAGTGAGATTGCTACTACTACGCAGGTGAGTTGACGAGGTGAAGGTGTTCGAAACATTCGGCGGGGACCTTCCGGCATGAGGAGTGCCGTTAAGTTGGAGAGCAAAAACGTTTGGGCGACCAGGCTGACAAGTATCCAACATCTACTTATTTATTATTTATGAACGTAATGATCGTCCTTATATATGGTTTATTTGATTTGCCGTTTTTCTTGTCTAGTTGATTGATTGTTAAACCAGGATCTTTGAAAAATAGCCCTTATAAAAGAGGCTTATAAAACTATGGAGGTACTACTATGTGCGGAATTGTTGGTTATATTGGAAAGCGTAATTCTCAGGAAATTTTATTGGAAGGGCTCAAAAAGCTCGAATATAGAGGCTATGACTCTGCAGGTGTAGCTGTATACACGGCGGATGGTTTACAAATTAAGAAGGCAAAAGGCCGCATCGCGAATCTTGAATCCAAGCTGGATGAGACTCCACTGAACGGAAGCGTTGGAATCGGTCATACGCGTTGGGCTACACACGGTAAGCCTTCGGATGTGAACTCTCATCCTCATACGGATAATTCGATGAAATTTTCGGTTGTGCACAACGGCATTATCGAAAATTATATTAGTCTCAAAGAAGAGTTGACTGCGAAAGGTCATAAATTTGTATCTGAGACGGACACAGAAGTTATTTCTCACTTAATCGCTGATTTGTATGAAGGAGATATCCTCAAAGCTGTCCAAAAAGCGGTAAAGCATATGACTGGTGCATTCGCGCTAGGCGTACTGACAGAATATGAACCGGATCGCCTTGTAGCTGTGCGTCAGGCTAGTCCTTTGATTATCGGTATAGGTGAAGGCGAGAACTTCATTGGTTCGGATATCCCTGCTATTCTTGAATACACACGTAATGTGTTTATTTTGAATGATGGTGAAATGGCGCTTTTGACGCGTGATGCTGTCGAATTAATGACTTTAGAGGGGAATTTTATTTCCAGGGAAATGTTTCATGTCGATTGGGATATTGTAACGGCTGAAAAAGCCGGATTTGATCACTTTATGTTGAAAGAAATCTATGACCAACCTAAAGCATACCGCGATACCATGGGCAGCCGTATATCACCTGATGGTCTTGGCGTGACGCTGAACGAGCTTAAGATTACAGCTGAAGCGATTCGCAACATTAACCGTGTTCATATTGTTGCCTGTGGTACAGCCTATCATGCAGGTATGGTTGGTAAGTATGTTATTGAGAAATTGGCGCGCATTCCGGTGGAAACGGATGTTGCCTCTGAATATCGTTATCGTTCACCGATTATCACGAAGAATACGCTTGTCATCGTAGTTAGCCAGTCTGGTGAGACGGCTGATACGCTTGCTGCGCTTCGTGAAGCTAAACGTTGTGGTGCGCATGTACTAGCCATTACGAATGTAGTAGGAAGCTCAGTAGCACGTGAAGCAGATGATGTGATCACAACTTGGGCGGGCCTGGAGATTGCAGTAGCATCTACGAAGGGATATACATCGCAGTTAGTTGCTTTCTATCTGCTCGGTCTGCACCTGGCTCAAACGTTAGGGACACAAACATCGGATGAGATTAAAGAAGCGGTTAAGGCCTTGAAAGAGCTGCCAGCTCAAGTGGAAGAAATTTTGGCGCAAGCGGAAGCTATTAAAATAGTTGCTGAGGAGATGGCTAAGCATGATAATCTCTTCTTCATCGGAAGAGGCTTGGATTATGCTGTAGCCATGGAAGGATCTTTGAAGCTGAAAGAGATTTCTTACATTCATTCAGAAGCTTATGCAGCAGGTGAATTGAAGCACGGTACACTAGCGCTAATTGAAGATGGTGTTCCTGTGATTGCGTTGGCTACTCAGCATGAACTGCTTGAGAAAACGGTAAGTAATATTAAAGAAGTGAAAGCGCGCGGCGCAAATGTACTTGGGATTGCTGTAGAAGGTGAGCTGGAGCTGCAGAAGTCAGTAGATAGCACCTTCGTTATTCCGAAGACGCTGGATGTTCTATCGCCTGCGTTGGCGGTAATACCGCTTCAGCTGCTTTCGTATTACGCTTCGTTGGCGCGTGGTAATGATGTTGATAAGCCTCGTAATTTGGCGAAGAGTGTGACGGTGGAGTAGGTTTAGGTTATTTAGATATTGAGTTGTCTGGTGTTGAGTGACATTAAAGTTGGTAACTTTACAATATAGTTGGTAAGTAATCTAAGCATTATAGAAAGTCCCGATCTATCAGATGGTCGGGACATTATTATTTAATTGGATGTGAAATAATGATTAATATTGGGTCCAATATTCGTAGATTACGAAAATTAAATAATATGAATCAAGTGGAGTTCTCGAGCAGAATAGGCATCTCGCAAGGGAATTTAAGTGAAATTGAGCAAGGAAATTGTAATCCATCTTTTGATACCTTATTAGCAATAAAGAAAGAATTTAATTGCAATATTGATGATTTAATAATAATTGAGAATGATATATTTAAATCAAATAATTCTTCTGTTTTAACAGAAGGAGAATTAGGCATGATATCAAATTATAGGTTGTTAGATGCGTGTGATCAAAAAGAAATAGATGAAATCATTAAAATAAAGATTTCTTTAAATAAAGCAAGAATCAAATCTGATATAAAATCGTGATCCCTAAGTTAGTCCCGGTGAGCTATTACATTCATCGGGACTATTTTTTTTAGTGTAGACTAACGAACTGTCATTAAGCTAACGGGCAGGATAGCTCCAGTATTCAGGCCCTGGCGTGAGGTATTGCGAATTATTTCTAAAGTATAGACAAGGGTTAATTTATTGATTATTGAATTATTTGTACGATCGTGCTAAATTTTTATCCATGAGTACTAAATTCGGATTGAGGCTGTCCGCTTCATTGCATATAATGAAGGTACCACCCTTCGGGGAGATCGTTAAGGGAGGCCGAGATGAACGAGACCGCATTTGACGAACCATTATTTGCAAGCTTGAAGCCAGGCTTAACCTCGTTCTGTTACCGAATGCTAGGCTCCATGGACGATGCGGACGATGCCGTTCAGGAGACGAGTATTCGGGTCTGGCAGAGCTGGAGCACGTTCAGACAGGATTCCTCGTTCAAAACTTGGGTCTATCGGATTGCCTCCAACCTGTGCTTGGACAAGCTGAGACAATCCAAACGCCGCGCGCTTCCCGTTGACCTGTTCGACCCGGCCGTCGCCATCGTCGAGCCGCGCGACACGCTGCCGGACTCTGCCTGGATCTGGCCGTCTCCCGACTTTGGGGGCAATCCGGAGGATCGGCTCGTCCGCAGAGATACCCTTCAACTGTGCTTCATCGCACTCCTGCAGACCTTGCCTCCGCGGCAGCGCGCGGTACTCATTTTGAAGGATGTATTTGAATGGTCCTCCAAGCAGATCGCGGAAACGTTGGCGATGTCGCCGGCAGCGGTGAACAGCGCCTTGCAAAGAGCCCGAGAGACGATGGACCGGGCGCAGCTTCGCTCGGATGAGCTCAGCAGCATGGACGTTCAACCAGAGCAGCAGCTGCTGTCCCGGTATGTGGAGGCCTTCGAGCAATTCGATATTGCTGCGCTCGTCGCGTTATTCCACGAGGAAGGCTGCATGTCGATGCCGCCCTTCGAGATGTGGATCCGCGGCAAGGAAGATTTGTCCGCCTTCTATTCGCTTACTCGCTGGCATTGCGAAGGTTCGCGATTTGTGCCCATTACGGTGAATGGCGGTTATCCGGCGTTGGCCCAGTATATGCCGGGCAAAGAGGGCTCTGGCCTGGTACCCTGGGGCATCCACGTCATCGAAACCAAAGAAAATCAAATCCTGCACGTTCAAAACTTCATTCATACGCCATTATTTTCGCGATTTGGGCTGCCTGAGCGAATTGACCAATGAATTTCGTCATTGGCTTACGTCTATATCATTGAGAGTAACCAAACGACGAATATCATGAGAGAGGTGTCTATTTAAAATGGAAACGAGTCAACCGACGAAAGTAACCGTACAAGCCGTCATTCAAGCCCCTGTCGAGAAGGTATGGCGCTATTGGACCGAGCCGGATCACATCACGAAGTGGAATCAAGCATCCGAGGACTGGCATGCGCCGAGAGCCGAAAACGATCTGCGGGTCGGCGGCAAGTTTCTGACACGGATGGAAGCGAAGGATGGCAGCATGGGCTTTGATTTTGGCGGCGTCTACGATGTCGTAAATCGGCATGAAGCGATCGGCTACACCATGGAAGACGGAAGAAGAGTGGATATTGCTTTCGTCGATCAAGGGAATGAGACGAGGGTCATTGAAACGTTCGACGCGGAAAGCTCCAATCCCGTCGAGTTCCAGCAAGCAGGCTGGCAAGCGATCATGGACAATTTCAAAGCCTATACCGAACAAAACTAATCATCGCGAAGAAGACGCCGGGGAAGATGCCCGGCGTCTTTCTTTTTGAACCCTAGTACGAGCGTGCTCTCCGTTAGCCTTAACCTTGTGCCGCATCCATGTTCATGTAGTTAATGGCCCACAGATGGCCGTCCAAGTCCACGAAGCCCCAATGATACATGAACCCATGATCTTCAGGTTCAGCGTGCAATTTCCCGCCCAAGGAGACCGCGGTATTCACGATTTCATCGACCTTTTCCCGGCTCTCGAAGGCCAATGCGATCGTCATCTGCGCATACTTGCTCGTATCGACGGATTCCTTCTCCGTGAGCGTATTAAAGAATGCTTGATTGATCAGCATGACCTGCAGGTTGTCGCCGATCACGATGGCTACCGAATTCTCGTTCTCGGGGAATTGCGGGTTGAGCTCGAATCCGAGTCCGGTGAAGAACGCTTTCGATTGTTCTACGTTTTTTACAGGCAGGTTGAAGCTCGTGAATGCGGACGTTAATGCCATTTTCAAAACACCTCTTCGTCAAATTAGTTTGTGTTCATTTATGCCTTCGTTTATATAGACGACAGCCGATCCGGGAATTCATCGGTCTCATGGATTCGGAAGCGTAAATTTTGAAAAATAACTTGGTATTGAGTTCGGATACCCGCCATTCCCGTAAGGTTGCTTATTCTTATTGTGCAGGGATAAAGATTGAACCTCTCTAAAAAGAATTCGTCTGAATATATGACAATTAAAGGGTGGGTATCGAGTGACGGAATGAGGAACGGTATGGAAATTAATGATAAAACCGAAGTACGAAAGAAAAAGTTCGAAACCGTCGCCATTTCAGTATTAGGTTAAATGTCTTTTTCATGCTTACATTTCTCCTGTTCTCTTCACTAATCGTACGTTTGCTTATCTACAGTTCGTCGAGGGTCCGAGTCTCTAGGAACGCCAGACAAGCATGATCACGAAGGGCGTATCCATCCCGCCCATCCGCGGCAATATTTACGATTCAGCGGGACAGCAGATCGCATATTCGATCTCAACTCAGTCCCTATACTTTACTTTCAAAACAGGCTTTAAGCAAGAAGCGGCGGAGGCGCTGGCTGCAAAATTCGTGCAGCTGTTTAACGAAAAAGGCGAAGCGAATTCCAAGCCGTTGACGACTGAGGAAGTTATCGAGGCTATGGACATCAAAGGCAGAGCGCATCTGCCATTCCAACAACGACGGATCAAATCGGGACTGTCAAAAGAAGAGATCGCCTATCTTAGCGAGCACCGCGACGAGTATCCGGACATGGAGATCGTGGAGGAGCGCATCCGCCAGTACAGTCCCGACCGGGTCGCAGTTCAATTGGTCGGCTATATGAACAAGATGAAGGGAGCCAAGGAGAATCTGGACTTTTACAAAGAAATCAACGCGGATCAATCGGATCCCACGCTTAAGTATTTGGATTCCGAGGAGGTCGGCTACGACGGCATCGAGTTGATGTATCAGAAGGAGATGCGGGGGCTTAACGGTTATAAATCCTATCAAATCGACAGCATGAGCCGGATCGTCGGCGACATGAAGCTGACCAAGCCGGTCAAGGGGCAGAATCTGTATCTAACAATTGATCGCAAGGTGCAGCTCACCGCGCAGCAAGCCATTCTCGATCAGATCGCGGCAACCCTGTTAATTACACAGCCTGCCGGCGAGATCCTGCAGGCTGTTCAGCTAACTGGGAACGATAGCACAATAATAAACAGGCTGCCGTCAGTATTGGGCAGCCTGTTCAAGTAAACATTCCTGTTAGTCCTAAGATTTGGACTTTGAAAGAAAAGGAGCGCCTCGGTATGATGGGTTTGTCAAAGGGTTTAACCCAACACCATCAAGGAGGCGCTCTTATTTATGAAGTTTAAGCAATCTGACGGTCAAAATCAACGGATCGAACGAATTTCCACGAGTCATCTCATTGTGGGAATCGATATAGCGAAAGAAACACATGTCGCACAAGCAACAAATTTTCGAGGAATCATACTTACTAAGAGGCATCTTTCTTTCTCAAATACAATTGAAGGTTATATGAAATTAGAGCGATGGATCCATGAGATTGGGCAGAAGCATCATTTAAAGAACGTCATAATCGGTATGGAACCAACGGGACACTATGGATATAACCTTGCTAATTGGCTTGCTGACAAAGGCAAAGATGTTGTCATGGTGAATCCAGCTACCACCAAACGAAACAAGGAAAACCGCGATAATTCACCCTACAAGAATGATCCGAAGGATGCACTTGTCATTGCTGATGTGGTTAGCCGTGGTTTCTACTATGATTTCGCTCGGCACGCTATTGCCTTTCAAAGGTTGCAAACAATTATGAGTGATCGGGAATTTTGGGTAACAAATAGTGTGAGGTTGCAGAACCGGATTATTCGCTGGTTAGACATACGTTTCCCAGAGTATTTCTCCGTCTTTAAAGACTGGACAAGCAAGCGATCGTTGGCCACTCTTAAGGAATTTCCTTCTCCGCAAGAAATAGATTTGCTTTCTGTATCCGAAGTGATTACAGCCTGGAGGAAGCATATGAAGCGTGCCGCTGGCTCTACCGGCACGCAAAAAGCTGCTCAGCTAATTGCTACAGCTAAACAAAGTATAGGTGACACAACCGCTCTTCTTGAAGCAAAACAGGATCTCAAACGGTTATTAGAAGAGTTTGAACGGATTGTAGAAGTACTAGATACAATTGAAAAGGATATCGAAATATTGCTTAGCGGTATTCCAGTGGCCAAGCAATTACGTTCGATCGGCCTAGGCTTTATCTGTATTGCAGCAATTCTATCAGGCACTGGTGATCTCAGACAGTATGCCCACGGACGCCAGTTGTTACGTAAAGCAGGATTAAACCTAGCTGAAAGCACGTCCGGAAAGCGGAAGGGTCAGATCGTACTTTCCAAGAGGGGCGACGCAACGCTACGTAAATATCTGTACTTGGCAACGCTGCAGCTCATTGGAAATAACCCTGTGTTCAGACAACTGCACGAGTATAATGTTCAAATTAAGCAAATGAAGAAGCAACAGGCTCTGTTTAAAGTGCTTGGAAAACTGGCTCGAATCATCATTGGTATAGTTGCGCGAGGAGAGGACTTCTCTCCAGAAAGAGTGGTTCCTCCGTTTAATCAAGCTGCTTAAGACTGATAAAGAACTGTGTATTGAGTCATTCGCAGGATTAAAAAAAGAAAGCACGGAGGACCGAGTTACTGCCCGATAAGGGCTCAGACCCGTCAGCTAAACGTTATCGGTCTCCACGCCTTGGTCAGGTGTAACGAAGGAATGTTAGGGCAAAGACCCGTAGAGTCATGGGATGGTGAACCCCAAGGTAAGTGTGGAGTGTTACGTGCAGAAGAATATCCCTTGGAGAAATGTTCCAACACTTCTTCTGTTCCCGCATGCCCAAAATGGGAATAGCTACATCTGATGAGCGCTCTCCTGAACAACATCTGCAAACCAAGGTGTCAAAATCCTGCGAATGAGTGAGTATATGTGAGATAAACCCTTAAAACCGAGGGACGGGCAGTTTAGTTGAATTAGGAATGGGTAACTATAAAAAAGCAAAACTCGCGAACACTACGGCGAGTTTTGCTTTTTTATATGCCAACGCGAAGTCAAAACAACTGCCATTTTGATTTAAAATTTCGGGAAAAACCTACACAATGGTAGCAGCTTTTTCGTAAGCGTAGTTATTCAATTAGGTTTTTCGTGGCCTTATACAGATTTTCCACGTATACATCTACTTCATCTCGTGACATGCGTAAGCGATTCACAGAAGTACCATATCCAATTTCCTTTTTAACCTCTTCTAATCCTTTGAAAATTCCATCTGCGAAGGCATCTAATGGTTCTCCTTGGGTATGCACCCCCGCTCCACCTAAATTTGTATTCACTGCTGGAGGAGCAACTTCAATTACTTCTACAGACGTTTCAGAAAGTTGGTGTCTTAGACTCATTGTAAATGAATGAAGCGCCGCTTTTGATGCTGAATAAATCGGAGCAATCGCAAACGGTGTAAAAGCTAACCCAGATGTCACGTTGATGATAGTCGCCTCTTCTTTTGTTGCAAAAAATGGAGCGAACATCATAGAGAGATGGAAAGGTGCTTCAATGTTGGTTGTGATTTCTTTACTGAAATATCTCCAATTGTTCTTCGCATCCCCTTTTAACACATTAAAGCCTTGCTGTATGCCTGCGTTGTTAACTAACACATTCACGTCTGGATAGTTCGCTGTTACCCAATCAAACAATGCTGCGCGCTCGGATTCAATATCCAAATCACTTACACGAGTAATAAGGCTAGGGAATTTTTCTTTCGCTTCTTGGAGTACATTTTCACGTCGTCCACAAATAATGACTTTATTCCTGGCTTTAATAAAGCGTTCTGCAAAAGATAATCCTATTCCAGAACCGCCTCCGGTAATAAGGATTGTGTTACCTGAAAGTTTCATTCTAATTCCTCTTTTCCATTATTTTTTCATCTTCTCTTGCTTCTTTTATTTCCTGAGTATACTTTGTATAACGTGTAATTTTTACGTCAATTCCTTTTAAGGCTTCTTGCATTAGCGAAATTTCAGCTAGTACAGCTTGCTTGTGATTCTTCATCATTTCAAGTCGCAATTCAGTAGTATTATCTCCCTCTACTACCCAATCAACATATTGTTTGATTACACTTATTGGCATATGCGTGTTTTTTAGATAAATAATGATTCCAAGGAACGTAATTTGATCTTCTGAAAATAACCGCCTCCCAGCTTCATCACGCTCAACTTGTGGTAGTAGTCCTTTTTTTTCATAATAACGTATCGTTGATTCTGGAATATCGAGTTTGGCTGAAACTTCGCTAATTGAATAATACTTCATCTGGAGGCCTCCAAATTTTATATTTCATGTCGACAGGAATATGATACGACTTAAACCATGGTTTAAGTCAACAAAAAAAATTTTAGTCTGTCGAAGGCTAAAAAAATTTTGCTTGCTGCGGTACTTTCTTGGAAGTACCCTGATGTGACTCCATTTGGTGAGAAACTTTTTTTGAATGTAGGTTTATCTCCGTGGTCTCGCGATCATTCGGGTTTATATTATGTGGGCATCTTATCGAGCATCCTTTTCTTATGCGGCCTTATGAAGTTAAGGATGTCTTTAAAAAAACGGCAGGGGATCAAAATTCTTGCTGTTTTGATTTTATCTTTTTGGATTCCTCCATATATTATTACCGGCTATCAGACCCTCTTTACTGAAGGAATTTACACCTTAGAGTACTTAAAGGATAGCGGCCATTGTAGCTATAATAAAGAGGATCAATGGGTAACAGCCAATTTAAGGATACTGAATTCCTTCAGGATTTGGATGCTATAGGTGAAGAGAAGCTCATCATCAAGCCACAAGAGAATAAAACATTTGCTATTAATTTTAAAAAGGTAGCATCTGATTCTAATATTCCTGTTAGCGGTTCTTTGTCTAGTTTCGATATTTCTCTTAAAGATGGAACAAGGCAAAGACTATTATGAGATCGTACGGCATCTCAACAAAACACCCGATTTTATACATATGTCCTGCTGGGCTTGAACGGGCAGGATAACTTGGAAGAAAACAGAATATTTATTGTAAGTTGGCCCTTGGAAACGATGAATAAATCTGGTGGGTTAGAAAATTTGAATATTAAGGAGGGCATCGGCATGGACAAGAATTCTGTTTATAGAACAAACATTGTAGGCGGTAGTGAGGTTGTCGCCATCTCCGTTGACATGGATAAAAGTGCTATTCATGAAACAAACAGCTTATTTTGGGATACAAAAGGAAATGATGTTCTAGGAGTAACCGCACTTCCTTTTTATGGGGCATTTGTCTCAGAAGAAAAATGCCAGTTTTTTAGTGATGTTTCAGAAAAAAAGGTACTGGAGATAGGCTGTGGAAGCGGTGAATCTTTAAAGTATCTGGGGGAACGCAAAGCATCTGAACTTTGGGGTATGGATATATCAGAAAATCAAATCGAAAAGACAAGGCAGCATTTGACGGCGTGCGGTCTTTCAGCCAAATTAATCTGTTCTCCCATGGAAGAAAAATGTGGCATACCCGAGGACTATTTTGACTTTGTTTATTCGGTTTATGCCATAGGTTGGACCACCGACCTTGAGGGTACTTTTTGCAGGATTGCTTCTTACCTGAAAAAAGACGGTGCATTTATTTTCAGTTGGTCCCACCCCATACACAAATGTGTTGTTGATGAAAATAATACGCTTGTTTTTAAAAAGTGTTATTTCGATGAATCTTGGTATTCGTCATCTCTTGACGAAAGTACGCTAACATTATCGGACCGTACACTATCAACCTATGTGAATGCGTTGGCTAAAGCGGGCTTTTTCATTGATCAAATGATTGAGCAGTCTGATGATGAAATTATTCAATCACGGGGTAACAGCAAATTTGTAAAAAAAGCAAAGATGCTTCCTGTAACTTTTGTAATCAAAGCAAGAAAACGATAAGAGAATAGTATAAGCATTCGGTATCCAAACCATTAAATTTTTTTATTTAGGGGAGTACAAATTTGATGCATTAAGTGCTGCTAAAGCGAACTCATTTGTACCGAAAGATTCAGTTTTATTAGATCAAGTTGAATATCCATGGGGAAAAGTATTCATCTTTGATTCACCTGAAAAACCTATTACAGCAATAAGTTTCAAATCATTTGGGTTTTTATGGGTTTCAAGAACGTCCACGTATTATTTTCATAATGATGACTCCATTAAAACGGTCGGCGGAGTCTTATACTCGGATGACAAAGGCAGGGCTGCGACTGTTATCAGTGTTTTGTTGAATGACCCGCAGATATCTTACTTAGAAGTCGGACCCGAAAGAAACAGATTAAGAAAGAAAGCTGCGTTAAATGTTCCGCTCACATTTTCTTGGGATAAATCATTTCCATGGAATGATTTTAACGCTAAGGCGTTAAATGAAGACGGGAAGGTTCTCTATGAATATCGCTACGCCAAATTAAATTATACTAAGTCTGAGGATTTAAAATGGTATCCCTTTACGGAAATAAGTCCATAAGGACATTCCACTAACGGGAACGTTAGCATCAAGGCAACCGGTTAAACGACTGGTTGCCTTTTCTCAACTACCAAGAAAGAACGGGTTAACTTTCATGCTCTGTGGTGCATTGCAAGAGATGCATGGATGGGAAGGGCAGGATAGTTTAAGAATATGCGCCGCCAACATTTTGATGTTAATGGGAGCTTTTTGAAGTATACTTCTCTACCATTTTATTCAAATAACCTCGAAATTCTTCAACATAGGTTTTCGGCTCTACTATTTCCAGATTTGTCCCAAAGCTCGCTAAAAATTGAAAGCCAATACTGTTTTGAGGAACATAGATGGTGGCTAAGAAATATTCA
>NZ_WHOC01000164.1:0-72685 GCF_013141785.1 Paenibacillus germinis | reverse complement strand
GTCTTTTTGGAAGAAATTCCAGAAAGACTCTTTTTTTACATCAGTACAATACGACAAATTAAACCATACTAGCTCTATGAGGAGGGATTGGTATGGGTGTATCGATATACAGGAGATGTTTGCGTGTATTGTTTTTTGGTTTCTTTTTGATACAGATGGTAAATGGCGTAAGTGGCTGCTCCACGAAGATGGACTCGATCAAGGATGGTACAGATCCGCTAGGCGCTTTAAACAATTTAGGAAAGACTTTGCCTATCTCAATCAAAGAAGCGAAGCTAATGTCTTCTGATGAGGTCAAGAACACGTCTCAAACACCTGTTAAGCAGATCGTAAAAGGGATTTACGTATCAGCTTGGTCAGCGGTAGGCAATAAATTTGAGCAGCTGATTGACCTTGTGGATCAAACCGATCTGAATGCGATGGTTATCGATGTTAAGAACGATTCGGGACAAGTTACATATCCGTCGGCGGTTCCTTTGGTGAATGAGATAGGAGCTAATAGCAACGTTATTATTCGTGATCTGAAAGCCAAACTCCTAAGATTAAAGGAGAAGCACATATACACGATTGCGCGAGTCGTTGTTTTTAAAGATCCTTATTTAAGCATGAAAAAAAGTAATTATGCGATGATGACTCAAGCGGGTAACGTATGGAAGGATAATAAGGGAACGGCTTGGGTGGACCCCTATAAGGAAAAAGTGTGGGATTATAACATTCAAGTTGCTAAGGAAGCAGCTTTATTAGGTTTTGATGAAATCCAGTTTGATTATGTGAGATTTCCTGAGAATGGCAAGAAAGTGGATCAGGAGGTCAAATTTGATAACCCCAATAAATGGACAAAAGCTCAGGTAATCGAGAATTTCCTCAAGAAAGCCAAAGAACAAATTGGTGGACAAGCTTATTTATCTGCGGATGTCTTTGGATTAACAACTTCGTCTGATAATGATATGGGCATTGGACAAGATTGGTCGATGATTAGTAAGCAGGTTCATTATATTTCACCTATGCTGTATCCTTCTCATTACACTAGCGGTGTATATGGCATTAAGAACCCTGATTTACAGCCCTATGCGGTTATTCGTAAAGCGATCAGTGATGCAAATGGGAAGAACCAGCTTCTAGCGAAGTCGGATAGCCATATTGCGGAAATTAGACCGTGGTATCAGGATTTTACAGCCACTTGGGTGAAGCCACATAAGAAATATGGAACTATTGATGTTAAGGAGCAAATTAAAGCGGCTAAGGAGCAGGGTGTGGAACAATTTTTGTTGTGGAACTCGAGCAGCACGTACTCGTATCGTTAACGGAATTGACTTATTCGGGGAGTAGGTTAACCGGTAGACTTGTCCTTTTCCTTGACACGAAAAATAGGCTTTTGTTAAGATTGCAATCATATACAAAACGAATGAGAAGATTCATTCGAACAAAGCTTTCTTTCATAGAGAGCTCTAAGGAGGAATACGTGTTGTGAGGGAAGACAAGTTTGGTAAGGAAGGCTTAACGTTTGATGATGTATTGTTGGTGCCGAGAAAGTCTGAAGTGTTCGGTAAGGAGATCGACGTTTCAACCGTGCTCGCGCCTCATGTGAAATTAAATATCCCTTTTATTAGCTCTGCTATGGATACTGTTACGGAATCTGCGCTTGCGATTGCAATGGCACGAGAAGGCGGTATTGGGATTATCCATAAGAATATGACCATTGAGCTTCAAGCTGAGCATGTTGACCGTGTTAAGAGATCAGAGAGTGGCGTTATCACAAATCCATTCTCACTTACACCGGAGCATCATGTTTATGACGCGGAAGAGCTGATGGCGAAATATCGCATATCTGGTGTACCGATTGTGAATGAAGCGAACAAGCTGGTGGGGATTTTAACGAACCGCGACTTGCGTTTTGTACATGATTATTCCATCAAAATCAAAGAAGTAATGACCCAAGAAGATCTGGTTACAGCTCCTGTGGGAACTACGCTTCAGCAGGCGGAAGGTATTCTTCAAAAGCATAAAATTGAGAAGCTGCCTTTGGTCGATGAAAATTTTGAGCTTAAAGGTTTAATCACGATTAAAGATATTGAGAAGGCCATTCAGTTCCCTAACTCCGCTAAGGATGCACAGGGTCGCTTACTCGTAGGCGCAGCTGTAGGTGTTGCTAAGGACGTTATGGAGAGAGCTGCAGCTCTTGTTAAAGCAGGCATTGACGTGATTGTCGTAGATTCCGCGCATGGTCATCACATCAATATCGCAGAAACCGTGAAGAAGCTTAGATCACAATATCCGGAGCTGCCTATCATCGCAGGAAATGTAGCCACAGGTGACGGTACAAGAGACCTCATTAAGGCTGGAGCATCCATGGTGAAGGTAGGAATTGGGCCTGGATCCATTTGTACAACTAGGGTTATTGCAGGAATTGGTGTTCCTCAAATTACAGCTATCTATGATTGTGCGCAAGCTGCAGCAGAGTTTGGAGTCCCTATTATCGCTGATGGCGGTATCAAGTACTCAGGTGATGTTGTCAAAGCGATCGCGGCCGGAGCTAGCGCGGTTATGATCGGTAGTCTTTTTGCTGGAACGGATGAGAGTCCGGGTGAATCGGAAATTTTCCAAGGGCGTAAATTCAAGGTGTATCGGGGTATGGGCTCTTTAGGGGCGATGAAGGAAGGCAGCAAGGATCGTTATTTCCAAGAGAACGAGAGCAAGCTTGTTCCTGAGGGTATCGAGGGTCGTGTCGCTTATAAAGGGCCAATGGCGGATACCGTTTATCAACTCGTGGGTGGTCTTCGCTCAGGTATGGGGTACTGTGGTGCCCGCAATATTCAAGAACTTATTAATGATACCCAGTTTATTCGAATTACGGGTGCAGGTTTAAAAGAAAGTCATCCGCATGATATTCAAATTACCAAAGAAGCACCGAATTACTCGTTGTAATTGTCACAATATGGATAAAATTGGAGGCGTGGGAAATGAACCTACGTCTTCTTTTTTTTGTCTAATGGGGTGTGGTACAATATAACGTGTTATTACATCACTAGGGAGAGTGAAATTGTGAAATTTTTAAGTTTTACAAAGAAAAAGGTTGCTTTGGTGTTAGGTGTTAGTTTAATTGCTCAATCCTTACTTTTACATATACAACCAACCTATGCCGCGGATACCAAAGCACCAGCAGCCACGACTGCCCCAGCAGCCCCAGCGGCACCAACGCCAGCACTCAATGAACCTAAACCTGCTGCTAAATCTGCGATTATTATGGAAGCAAGCACAGGAGCTGTACTTTATGAATTAAATGCGGATGAAGCTTTCCCACCAGCCAGTATGGCCAAAATGATGACTGAGTATCTGGCTATGGAGAGTATTAAAGAAGGTAAATTCAAATGGGATAGTCCAGTGACAGCAAGTAAAAATGCTGCAGACGTTATTGGTTCCGGACAACTGATTGCTGAAAATGAAACCCTGACTTTCAAAGATATGTTTAATGCGATGTCGATCTATTCCGCGAATGATGCGTCCGTGGCTTTTGCAGAATTGCTAGGAGAAACGGAAGAAAATTTTGCGAAAATGATGAACGAGAAAGCTAAACAACTTGGTATGTCAGATAAAGCTCATTTCATTAGCGCTACTGGACTTTCACGTGCTGATCTGAAAAATCCGCCAGCTTCAATTGAAGGTGAGACCAAAATGACTGCGCGGGATGCCGGTATTCTTGCCTACAACATCCTAAAGGATCATAAAGAAATTCTGGAATTTACGAAAATTCCTTCTTTAAAGCTAAGAGCTACTGATAAAACGCCAATGATCAATTTTAACTGGATGATAGAAGGAAATCAGAGTAACACCAATTTGAAAAAGTATGCTTATGCAGGACTGGACGGTTTAAAAACAGGTTCTACGGATGATGCAGGGTACTGTTTTACAGGGACTGCTGAACGAAACGGAATGCGTCTTATCTCCGTTGTCATGGGTACCAAAACAGAACCTGAGCGTTTCAACGAAACGAGAAAGCTGCTCGATTATGGATTCAATAATTTCGAAATAAAACCTTTCCTTAATGCGAAGCAAGAAATAGATTCCTTGAAAATCGTAAACATTAAGAAAGGCGTTCAAACACAAGTGCCTCTTGTGACAAAAACGGGTCTGACGTTCGTCACTCGAAAAGGTGCGAAAGATACAGACTTTAAAATTACGGCAGAGCCGCTTGAAGAGAGCAAGCTCGTAGCACCTATTACGAAGGGCGATACGCTCGGCAAAGTGAAGGTAAGCTACAATGGACAAGAAAAAACGGTTGATCTAATTGCCAATGATGATGTACAAAAAGGCAGCTGGATTCGTCTCTTGTTCCGCTCCTTCAAAAACTTCTTCAGCGATATGTTTAAAGGGATTAAAGGCGGCTCTTAGACCAGAAAATGGGTTGTATATTGACCCTCCTTCATGTAAAATAATTGTTTAGAAGATTTACTATCGATCGTGTAGGAAACTGCATGAAATTGGCATAGAAGCTATAGGAGGAAATAAAGAATGGAAACAGGAACTTCCCGCGTTAAAACTGGTATGGCCGAAATGCAAAAAGGCGGCGTCATCATGGACGTTATGAACGCCGAGCAAGCTAAAATCGCAGAAGCAGCTGGCGCGTCCGCTATTATGGCGCTTGAGCGCGTACCCGCAGACATTCGTGCAGCTGGTGGCGTATCCCGTATGGCTGACCCTTCAATTGTTGAAGATGTGATGAGAGTAGTATCCATTCCAGTCATGGCGAAAGCAAGAATTGGACACTTCGTTGAAGCGAAAATTCTTGAATCCCTAGGCGTTGACTATATCGATGAGAGTGAAGTACTTACACCTGCGGATGAAGTATTCCACATCAACAAACGTGATTTCACGGTTCCTTTCGTATGTGGTTGCCGCGATCTTGGTGAAGCTTTGCGTCGTATCGGTGAAGGTGCTTCCATGCTTCGTACCAAAGGTGAGCCAGGAACTGGCAATATCGTAGAAGCTGTTCGTCATATGCGTACAATTCAAGGTCAAATTCGCAAAATCCAAGGGATGTCCAAGGACGAATTGATGTTTGAAGCAAAAACACTTGGCGCTCCTTATGAGTTGCTTCTACAAGTTCACGAAACAGGTAAATTGCCTGTTGTTAACTTCGCAGCTGGTGGTGTTTCCACACCTGCAGATGCAGCGCTTATGATGCACCTTGGTTCTGATGGTGTATTTGTTGGATCTGGTATTTTCAAATCCGATAACCCAGAGAAATTCGCAAAAGCGATTGTTGAAGCCGTAACTCACTACACAGACTATAAATTGATTGCAGAAATCTCCAAAAACCTGGGTGCCCCTATGAAGGGAATCGAAATTTCCAAGCTGCAAGCTTCCGAGCGTATGCAGGAGCGCGGCTGGTAATGACGAAGATCGGAGTTCTCGCGCTGCAAGGCGCGGTAGCAGAACATATTCGTGGAATCGAGAAGGCTGGCGCCGAAGGCGTCGTTGTCAAACGAACCGAGCAGCTAGCAGATCTTGATGGGATTATCCTACCAGGTGGAGAGAGTACAACAATCGGCAAGTTAATGCGCACCTATGGTTTCATTGATGCGCTGAAGGATTTTTCCGCCGCGGGCAAGCCGATTTTCGGCACCTGCGCGGGGTTGATTGTCATCGCGAAAGAGATCACCGGACAGCCGGAAGCTCACCTTGAGCTGATGGATATCACGGTGGCTCGCAACGCGTTCGGTCGTCAGCGCGAAAGCTTTGAGACGGACTTGCCGATCAAAGGCATCGACGAGAACGTTCGTGCTGTCTTTATTCGGGCCCCACTCATCGAGAAGGTGGGACCAGGGGTAGAGGTACTGGCTACGTATGACGGCCAGATCGTTGCAGCGCAGCAAGGGCATCTCCTTGCTGCGTCTTTCCACCCAGAGCTGACAGACGACTTCCGTCTGCACAGCTATTTCTTAGACATGGTAAAGCAAAGACAAGCATAATTGATGGTACAAGCACCTTGATATCACCGGATTATAGCCGGTAAAGGTGCTTGCTTCCATATTCTAACCATTTTGCGCTAACGGAGGAATCTCCTTGTTTGATGTAAAGTTACTTCGAAGTGATTTGGCAGCTGTGCAAGCTGCAATGCAAAACCGCGGTAAACAAATTGAAGAGTTGAACGGCTTCACGGAATTAGATTTGAAGCGCAGAGAGCTCTTACAAGAAACCGAGCAGCTCAAAAACCGCCGAAATACGGTATCCCAAGAGGTAGCTGGGCGTAAAAGATCGGGCGAGAATGCGGATGAGCTGATCCAAGAAATGAAAGTCGTCGGAGACCGCATAAAAGAGCTAGATGACGAGATCCGTGTACTGGACGAGTCCTTACAGCAGATCTTACTCTCCATCCCGAATATGCCCCATGCAAGCGTTCCTGTGGGCCGCACGGAAGAAGAGAATGTGGAACTGCGCCGGGTAGGCGAGATTCCACAATTCGATTACGAAGTGAAGCCGCATTGGGAAGTAGCACAAGAGCTGGGCATTCTGGATTTCGAAGCTGCAGCCAAGGTGACGGGTTCGCGTTTTGTTTTCTACAAAGGGCTTGGCGCAAGGCTGGAGCGTGCATTGATTAACTTCATGATGGACCTGCACAGCGATGAGCATGGTTATGAAGAAATGCTGCCTCCTTATATCGTTAACCGCGAGAGTTTGACGGGAACAGGACAGCTTCCGAAGTTTGAGGAAGATGTATTTAAAATTGAGAATTCGGATTATTTTCTGATTCCGACCGCCGAAGTTCCGGTAACGAATTATCACCGGGAAGATATTCTCACAAACGAGCAGCTTCCTGTTAATTTCGTTGCGTTCAGTGCGTGTTTCCGTTCAGAAGCTGGATCTGCAGGTAGAGATACACGCGGCTTAATCAGACAGCACCAATTCAACAAAATTGAGCTTGTTAAGCTAGTTAAGCCCGAAGACTCCTACGATGAGCTGGAGAGGCTTACAGGGCATGCTGAGCGCGTTCTACAGCTTCTGAAGCTGCCTTACCGTGTGTTGTCACTCTGCACGGGGGATATCGGCTTCACGTCGGCTAAGACGTACGATCTGGAAGTATGGCTGCCAAACAGCGGCGCGTACCGTGAAATCTCTAGCTGCAGTAACTTCGAAGACTTCCAAGCTCGCAGAGCGAATATTCGCTTCCGCAGAGATGCGAAGGCGAAGCCGGAATTTGTACATACGCTGAATGGATCAGGTCTTGCGCTTGGTCGTACAGTGGCTGCGATTCTCGAAAATTACCAGCAAGCTGACGGTTCGATTCAGGTTCCTGACGTTCTCATTCCTTACATGAACAATGTCAAAGTGATTACAAAAAAATAGCACTTGATTCTCCTATAAGTTCTGTGCTACAATGCTTTTTGTCACTGCACAAGGTTGTCTCCCCACAAGGAGACACCTATCGTGGAGAGGTGGTCGAGTGGTTTAAGGCAGCGGTCTTGAAAACCGCCGAGGTCGCAAGGTCTCCGTGGGTTCGAATCCCACCCTCTCCGTAACCATGGTAATACCCCAACCAAGAAGTCATGCGATTCTTTCACGAATCGTGTGGCTTTTTTTGTTGTTTTTTTACATGGATAAAAGACGGGTATCCTCCGCATTTTATACATGTGGAGGTGTTACCTATGAGCAAAACTGACAAGCTAACGATTGATCAAGCTGAATTGGTAAATGAGTGGATGACGGTACTCCCGACAACGCTGCATGAAACCGATCAGGCGCGTGTATGGGCCGATGAGGCCGATCCTCAGGCACTGAGGGTTCATATTATGGCGTCAGGGCATACGGGCTATACAATCGATTTTAAAGTCACCTACGTGGACGACAGAGAGGTTAGGGTTGAACTGACTGATGTGCAGCAGGGCACAACACACATTGATGAGACCAGCGAAATTGTGCAGACTATGGTGGATGATTACATTCGCCATATCCATGAATGCGCACAAGCCTTGCAGAGAGTAACACACGCTTAAAGGGCGAAGGAGGAGTTCACAATGACAAGACAAAGAGCGGTTGATAAAAATTTGCAGAATGTAGCCAAAGATTTTGAAGCTAGCCCTGTTAACAGCCATCAGGCTCAGCAAGTGCAGCAGCAAGTCAATGATAATAGACATCAAGATGCAGTAAACCATGATAAGAATAGGGGAAACCACTAGATGGCTAAACAGAGATCTTATTCCGCCGGGGATAGTCTGGTAGAAAACGGTTCAGTAAAAAATAGTGATCGTAATAATAGTCCTCAGCCATTATCAGGCTCCAAAAAAGTGAAGAATCAGAATCATTCTAGGGGTACTCATGGGGAAGGCCAGGGACACGGGCATTAAATAATCGTTTTAGAAAAAAAATTTTTACAAAATGTTTAAAAACCGGAGAGCCGGACATACTATATCTTGTCGGTGAGCAGAGAGGTGTGGTTCCGTTGGAGCGTTTAGCGAAAGGGAAACAACCGTTGCATAGAGGACTTTTCTACCTGTTATAATCAGGCTGGAGGGGATGTGCCAAAGACACTTACCGTGTTTTATAAGCAGATTTTCCTAAGGTTTACGTGTAACACGTTTTAAAGAAATCAATCAACACCGACAAAAAAGAACCCTTAGGGGTTCTTTTTTTCGTCGATTTCTAGATAGTGTTGAGGCATTGGATTCGATTGGTGCGGCCCCGAATGAGCTTCATCAGTAAACGTTGAAACGTGTTGTTTGCGGTTCAATAACAAACGTATGCCGCCACCGATCAGCAGCAGGGCTACGATGAGGGTTTGGCTGAAATTTGTAATTAAATACATGTAATTCCTTGCGCTAGGTAGAATTTGATACATAAATTGGACAACAACATCTTTTAAGACATAGTAGCTGCCAAGTAAGATCAAAACCATGCCAATGGGTCGTTGATAAGCCGTCCAATTCTCGATGATTGGTTTGTCAATTAGGGTACCATTTTCGTACTTCGTAATGCTCTGCAAAGCATCAAAAAAGCTAAAAAACCAGAGAATCGGGATCAAAAATAAAAACAGAGACAATCGGAGTACATCCAATATATAAATGGAGAAAAGGAAGATCGCCATTAGCTGGACGCCGCGTTTCGTCATAGAGAGGTACAAGTGAGCTGCACCTGGAAAAATGGCGATAATTGTTGCCAATGTCCGGTTTTTGCGCCCATAGTCATCCCCAAAGTGGAAGTCTTCGAAAATACTGCGATCTATAAGCTCTAACCCCGCTTGTTTATTCCCCTGTTGCTTCAGTGCATCAAACATTGTGTAAAACCACAGTACTGGCAAGGCCAACAAAAAGGCAACAAAGCCTTCGTTATGCGTCATGATGGTGACGAAGAATACTAATATCGCAACACCAAAGAAGGAGACCATCGCCGTAAGACCTCTATGCATCAACCCAAGCTGATAATGGCCGAGTCCAGGGATGAAGGAGAGCAGCATAATTTTTGTTTTTTCTTGTTGACTAGCCATTCGAGTGGAATAAGGATTCGCGTCCCAGGAAGGCTGCTCATGCTGGCTATGCTCCTCAGACCCGTAAGAGCTAGGCAGGCGATAGGGCTGTGAGCGCAGCAGGAAGATAATCATATCCAGCATATTCACAACCCATGTCAAGGCAGCCAGCAAGGCAATAAAAATCAGGAAGTCATCCGGGGCGTGTAAAAAAGCGACTCCCACGAAGATAAGGAATAACGATCCAAAGAACCCACCACCGTATAGGAGCCCGCGGAATAAGCGGTTCATATATAGATGGCCTACTCCAGGTATGAAGGACAGCAGGAAAGCGACTAGGCTGCTTTTATTAGGCATTAAGGGTGTAACCTCCTTGTTTTTATTTATTTTGTAACGTGTCTAGCCACGTCAGTGTTTTATTTAACAATTGGTCCGATATCGGTTTATCTGTTTGTAGGGAGGAAGAGGTATTTATAGAGTTAGCAGGTTTAAATGAACCTACAGAGTCCAATTCCTGCGAAATTCCGTGAAAGAAGCCGATAGCAACCAGGATGAGTGTAGCCGCAGCCGCAATACCATAATGCAGCATAGTTGAGTGGTACCAAGAGCGCTTAGTTCCTGTTGTACGAGCAATGATGGCATCCACATACTCTTGCGTATCCCTTTCCATGATTGGCAGTACAGTTTCCATTTGTTCCAAACATGTCATATACATCGTCAAGCATTCATCACACTGATACAGGTGAAGCTCCATCTCACTTAAATGATCGGGTGACAGTCGCTCTTCCACATATTGCTTCCACGCTTGTTCATTATAATGGTTCACAAGAATTCCTCCTCCTTCCAATGGTTACGAAGCCACTGCTTGGCTCTATAAAGCTTGGATTCTACCGTTTTGACTGTTACCCCATGAGCATTGGCAATATCTTGATATGACTGATGATGAATATAGTAGGCCGTTAATACTTCATGATAGTTGGCAGGGATTTGATGAAGCTTCTTACGCACGAGCTCAGTCGTCTCATTTAGCATCACTTCATGTTCCACACCATGCTCAGAATAAGGATGGGAGCTAGAGGATTGGATGGGTTCCTCCATTTCAGCCGTCATTTCTTCCCTACGTCTGCTGGCCGATCGTTTGAAATCGATAGCCCGGTTCACCGCGATGCGAGTCATCCAGGTTTTCAGACCCTTCATTTGATACTGAGGGAGGGAGAAATATATCCGGGTCCAAACATCCTGTGATAAATCTTCGGCATCCTTAGCGTGGCGTACAATGGCATAGATCGTTTGGAACAAATAGTGACGATATGTTGTTACAAGCTCACGGAATGCGGCCTCATCGCCATTCAATATGCGCTTTACGAGTGCTTGTTCCTGAATATGCTTCTCCTCCTCTCCGCATGAATAGACGAAGGCAATCACCGGTACCCCTGCACGATTTCAAAAAGAAAAAGAACGAATCTTCAAGATCCGTTCCCTATTTTAAAGTGCAGCAGTAGAACAGCTAGGTTTAGCTTGATGCTTAGAAGGCGTAATTTGTACGAACCATTGAGATAGGAGTGCACTCAAAACGCCAAGTACACCCAGCACAATAAATCCCTGATTTAGAGAGAACCAATCGCCGATTATACCCATAAGAACGGGTCCAATGAACATGCCTAATCCATAAATAGCTTGGAAAAAGCCCATTGCCGTCGCCCGCTTATCCGCAGGCATATGTTTAATACTCATCCCCATGAGTAAGGTAAAAGAAAGACCGCGACCAAAGCCGGCAAAAGCCTGTGTAACCATCAGCACCCAAAGGTGATGCGTAAAAGGAATCGTAAATGTAAATATCCCCATAAGAATAAAACCCCATACAACCATGCGTTTCTCCCCGTACCGGACAGCCCATCGCCGCCCGCCAAATAAGGACGCTAGCGCTACCGGTACGTTGGCAAATAACGAGAGCATCGACAAGGAGAATTTATCAGCTCCAAGCTGGGTTGCATAAACGGGCGTAAATCCGAAAACTGTTGCGAATATGAGGACTTGCGACAAGATAGCGAGTAAGGAAACGAACAGCAGCGTACGGTCTGTCGCAACGTCACTGATACCGCGCATCGTAATTTTAGGCGCATCGAGCTCAACTTTTTCTACTAGGAAAAGGGATCCAATCATCCCCAGCAAGCCAAGCACAGCTCCCAAAATGAAGACGGCCTCCCAGCCGAAGGAATCTGCCGCCCACCCTGCACCGAGAATACCGAAAACCTGCCCAAGTGAATTGAAGAAGGAGATCGTTCCGATCGCTTTCGTTGAATCTTCATGCTTATAGTAACTCGTAAATAATACGGTGAAATCAACCCAGGTTGCCGCGGCTGCGCCTGCCAGTGCTCGGAGAATAAGGATCCATGTGAAATCATGAGTGATCCATAGTCCTAAACCGGTTATAGCCGTGAATAGCAGGCCAAAGGTAATAAATAGCTTCCTCTTATGAAACCGGTCTGACATGATACCTACGGGAATTCGCAGCAGCATTTGGGAGATCCCGTACATGCCGACAATCCATCCGGCCAACTGGTGGTTCCCGCCAAGGAATTCTACGTAAGGCGCCATAATGGGAACGCTCGTATACATCGACATCCAGAACAGCAATGTGACTATACAAAAGAGCGGAATGCGATAGGAGGATGAAGCTTTGATGCTTGTCATCGAAGAGGGAGCTCCTTTCGGATTAAGTTCTTGAATCGAAATGAGGACTAATAAATCTATCGTTTTATTATAGAACATCGATTGCAGCAAGGCTATGATTGGATGTTTGCAAAAAAAAGACAATGGGTGGAAATGAATGTGCCTTGTAAATTGAAATAGTACGTAAAAAAAGAGTCACCTGTTTGAGGTGGCTCTGTTTGGTGTTTCGTATACGCGCCCGAGATGATTCGAACATCCGGCCTACAGTTTAGGAAACTGTTGCTCTATCCTGCTGAGCTACGGGCGCATGGCAAGAATTATGATAGCACGAAGGCTTTCGTGGCGCAACCTTTTGAGTAGGGTGGTTTTTCTTCGGGACAAGGAATGTTCATTTGAAATGAAGAATAGGTTAGGGATTAACTTTAATTTCCTTTATTTTGAATAGAGAGGAAGTGTCATTTTGGAAAAACGACCTGTATTCATAATTTCAAAAACAATAACAGAAAAAATTCTAGATGGAGTATCCATCCTAGTCATTTTGTGTACTTTCGGATATTTAGCCTATGTCTGGACCCTGATACCAGAAAGAATACCCATACATTTTAACGGTCAAGGGAAAGAGGACGGTTGGGGAAACAAATTCAGTCTTTTTCTGCTGCCAGTGATAACCTTGATCCTCTATATAGGTTTAACTGTCTTAAGCAAATATCCCCATACCTTTAATTATCCTTACAAAATTACGAATGAAAATGCCACCTGGCAATATGGTAATGCACGCTTATTCATGAACTGTTTAAAGATGCTGATCGTTGTGTTGTTTGGGTATGTCGAATGGACCCTTATCCAAATTGCAAGGGGAAATAGTGTTGCTTTAAATATATGGATATTTAGCATTGTATTGCTTTTAATTCTGGGTACGGTTATTTTCTTTTTCATTCGATCCATCAAACTAAAGTAATGCATAATTAGATCAAAGGAAGAGGATGCCGAAATGAAAGTTTACATTGGTTTTCTGCGTGGTATTAACGTAGGAGGAAAGAACAAAATCAAGATGGCGGATTTGAAAAAGACACTGGAAGTGGCGGGACTTGCTAAGGTGCAAACGTATTTGCAAAGTGGCAATGTCTTGTTCATGTCGGAGGAGGCGGTGGAACCGCTGCGCCAACGTATCGAGCAGGAGATCAGCAAAGCTGTAGGCGTTTCACCTTCCGTCATTTTGCGTACGGTAGAGGAGCTGGCGCAGATTCTTGCGACTTGTCCATATGAAGTGGATGCTTTATTAGAAGGCGAAACGATACAAATTTCTGTGCTATCGGAATATCCTCCGCAACAAACCGCCGACATCTTATCCAAAGGAGTAAGCGATGTCGATGAATTCCAGATCAATGGGCGTGAGATTTATTATCTATTTCGTCAAAGCGTTCTGGATTCGAAACTTGCGAGCAATATCCAGAAGCTTGGGGATACGGCGACAACACGCAATTGGAATACGATGAACAAACTGGCTGAGTTGGCATCGGCGATGCAGAGTTAGAAGTAAAGCAGGACTTCTAAGCTTTACCGCGTAATTTACGGAAAAATTGGGTAAGCATCGTTGAACACTCTTCTTGCAAAACGCCGCTAATGACATCGACTCGGTGATTGAACCGGTCCTCCTGCAGCAAATTCATGAGCGTTCCGGCACAGCCGGCCTTCGGATCAATGGTGCCGTAGATGACCTGAGGAATCCGCGATTGGACAATCGCACCCGCACACATTGGGCAAGGCTCTAGGGTGACGTAGAGCTGGCAATCCAAAAGCCGCCAGGCCCCCAGATGTTCGCTCGCTTGTTTGATGGCGATCATTTCGGCATGAGCGAGAGGATCTAGGGTTGTTTCACGCAAATTGTAGCCGCGGCCGATGATTTGACCTTGGTGGACAACGACCGCTCCAATCGGTACTTCTCGGATAGCTTCGGCTTTGAGAGCCTCTTGAATCGCTTCTTTCATCCAGGGGATATGTTCATCCACAGGGGGACACCTCGCTAATATATTTTTATCCACATGTGCATAACAATCGAACATTCATTCCGTTGTTAACAACCTGTGGATAGCTTTGTGGATAACTTAAAAAGCTGTGGATATTTAATCTTTCTACATTACATACAACAAAATGATCAGCTATGCAAGGAATTTTGTTGATAATAGCAACTGTGCTAGGTATAATGATAGATATTAGTAGGTCTTTTAGACCATATAGAACGTGATAGGTAGAAGTAAATAGCAAGGTTCGAAAATGGCAAACTTGTTGAAAAGCAAGGACGCAAAGCTAAGGGTCTACGGTTCCTTTGGAACTATGGCAGCCTGGTTACCGAAAATCGATGCTTTCTTGATTAAGGTAATAGGCTGCTCCTTCATAAGGGGCAGTTTATTTTTATATAGGGAATAACTTGGGTAAAGGGAGAGGTGTTAATTATAATGGCCAACGGGTATAACATCATGAAATATTACGGAAGCAAGGAGGGATATGACGCTGATGTACTAATCGATAGTAAGGCTGTATTGGGAAAGGATGATTTCGTAGCCACTGGCGTACTAACTTATGCACTCGGAGACATTATTGAGGTGGAACTACCGGAATACGATGTCTTTCAACTTGGTGATAAAGCGAAAATGACGGTTTATACCAAATCCGGCTTGTTTGTGATGAATACAACCGTTGTTGCCAAAGAATTCGGCTCCGTCATTGTCATTAATCCACCTGAAAATCGCAAGAAATTTGCAGAAAAAAGGGAATTCCCTCGTGTGGATGTGAAACATACAGGTCTCTTATTCGGACTTCAGGATATGAATAAAAGGAATAAACATCACTTTGAAAACCCACTTGGTATTTCAATCAAAAATATATCCATTAACGGCTTAGGATTTACCATTAATGATAATTCTATGGTTGATAAGATCGTTCAAAAGCATTCCCACCTCGAAGTTGAGCTGGATTTGGGCTTTACGATGACTTGTTCGATGGAAATTGTAAGAAAAGAAAAGGTTGAAAATGATTTCTATTATGGGGCTAGTTATATCGACATTCCGCAGGAAAAAACCAATGCGCTAAGGGGTTTTATCCTTACGAATCAGATCGAAACTTACTTCGTACAGAAGCGGGAAGCGCAATTTAAAAAAGCAACGGAAAAAAAGTCTGCGGCGAATCAATAGCCTTCAGGCTTTTTTTTGAGTTCCAAGTGCTATATAATAAGAAGGATGATTTTCGAAAATTAAGGAGTTGTAACTACAATGGCTTTGAAAGCAGGTATCGTCGGTCTACCGAACGTAGGAAAATCGACATTGTTTAATGCAATTACACAGGCGGGGGCAGAATCTGCGAATTATCCGTTTTGTACGATCGATCCGAATGTTGGGGTAGTTGAAGTACCAGACGAGAGATTGCAGAAGCTGGTAGAGATCGTTGTGCCTAAGAGCATTGTCCCGACAGCCTTTGAATTCGTTGATATTGCGGGTTTAGTAAAGGGTGCGAGCAAAGGCGAAGGGCTTGGAAATAAATTTTTGGCACACATTCGTGAAGTGGATGCCATTGTGCATGTTGTTCGTTGTTTTGAAGATGATAATATTACTCACGTTTCCGGTAAAGTTGACCCGATCGGCGATATCGAAACGATTAATCTTGAATTGATTTTGGCAGATATTGAGTCGGTAGAGAAGAAGATCGAGCGTTCACGCAAAAACCTCAAGGGCGGCGACAAAAAGGTTGTTGCTGAAGTGGAGTGTTTAGAGCGTATTAAAGAAGCGCTTTATGCAGATAAACCGGCACGCAGTCTGGATCTCAGCGAAGATGAGAAACTTCTCGTGCGCGACCTTCATTTATTGACCATGAAACCCGTGCTTTATGCGGCAAACGTAAGTGAAGATGAAGTAGCAACAGCAGATGAAAATCCTTTTGTGAAAATTGTGAAAGAATTTGCTGAGAGCGAAAACAACGAAGTGGTGTCGATCAGTGCGAAGGTTGAATCCGAAATCGCCGAGTTGGAAGATGAAGAAAAAGCGATGTTCCTCGAAGAGTTGGGACTTCAAGAGTCCGGCTTGAATAGATTGATTAAAGCAGCTTATAGAAAACTTGGCTTGTACACGTATTTCACAGCTGGGGTGCAGGAAGTAAGAGCATGGACAATCCGCAAGGGAACGAAAGCTCCTCAAGCGGCTGGTGTTATTCATACCGATTTCGAACGTGGTTTTATTCGTGCTGAAGTCGTCTCTTATAATGATTTGGCAGCTGCAGGGTCGATGAATGGTGCGAAAGAAAAAGGCCAAGTGCGTCTCGAAGGTAAAGAGTATGTGGTGAATGACGGGGACGTCATGCATTTCAGATTTAATGTGTAATTAATAAAAAAAGTAAAGAAAGGAGTGATCCTATATGTTGGATCGACTTCAGTCCATTGTGGACCGCTATGATAAATTAAGCGAATTGTTGTGTGACCCGGATGTAACGAGTGACACGAAGAAGCTTAGAGAATACTCTAAAGAGCAATCTGATCTTCAAGAAGCATATGATGCTTATAACGAATATAAGAGTGTGAGCGAACAGCTGGCCGATGCCAAAGTGATGCAAAACGAAAAGCTGGACGATGAAATGCGTGAAATGGTCAAAATGGAGATCGATGAGCTTAGCGAGCAATCTGCCAAGTTGGAAGAACAACTTAGAATGCTCATGATGCCTAAAGACCCTAATGATGATAAGAACGTAATCGTCGAAATTCGCGGTGCGGCAGGCGGCGACGAAGCTGCTTTGTTCGCGGGCGATTTGTATCGGATGTATACGCGCTATGCGGACGCGCAAGGATGGAGAACGGAGATTCTCGATGCTTCTGTGAACGATTTGGGCGGGTTTAAAGAGATTATTTTCATGATCACTGGTAAAGGCGCTTATAGTAAGTTGAAGTATGAGAGTGGGGCGCACCGTGTACAACGAATTCCTGTAACGGAATCAAGTGGACGTATCCATACCTCAACGTCGACGGTAGTGGTTATGCCGGAAGCGGAAGATGTTGAGATTGTCATCCATGATGCGGATATTCGCGTTGATACGTTCTGTTCAAGTGGAGCGGGCGGTCAGTCAGTTAATACGACGAAATCCGCTGTACGTGTGACGCATGTACCTACGGGTATCGTAGCGACTTGTCAGGATGGTAAATCGCAGAACTCGAATAAAGAGTCAGCGCTGCGCGTGCTTCGTACACGTATTTCCGATAAAATGCGTGAGGAAGAGGAAGCGAAATATGCGGGCGAGCGTAAAAGCAAGGTAGGTACGGGTGACCGTTCCGAACGTATTCGTACGTATAACTTCCCGCAAAGCCGGATAACCGATCATCGTATTGGTTTGACTTTGCATCGCTTAGAAACTGTGCTTAATGGTGACATGGCAGAGATCGTTTCGGCGCTCACGATTGCAGCGCAGTCCGATGCTTTGGATAACGGGGAGCAGGCAATGTGATGTCGACTGCTGCTAAGAGTTTAAGAGAAGCCTTTGTTGAGGCTTCTTCTTTTTTAGGGAAGCTCGGTGTGGCCGAGGCTGCTTCCTGTGTGGAATTGCTGCTGCAGCACTTGCTCAGCTGCAGTCGGACGGAGCTGCTGTTCCGTTTTCCGGAACAGTTTCCTGTGGAGCTGGCGGAAACGTGGCGCCAGCTAGTGGAGCGGAAGGCCGCGGGTGAGCCGGTGCAGTATATTATCGGCGAGCAGGATTTCTTCGGCCTTCCTTTTGTGGTTAGCCCGGCCGTGTTAATTCCGCGGCCGGAGACGGAGCTGCTCGTGGAAGCTTTGCTCCATGAGGGCTCGCGTCTGTTCCCGCAAGGCGCTCCGCTGCTTGCGGATGTGGGCACCGGGAGCGGAGCGATCCCGGTGACTGTGGCACACGCGCGCCCTGCGTGGCGCGTGGCGGCCAGCGACATCTCCGCGGCAGCGCTGGAGATGGCTCGCGTGAATGCGCAGCGCCACGGCGTGGCTGCGCGGGTGGAGTGGCTCGAGGGCGATCTTCTCGAGCCCTTTATTGCGCGCCGGATCGCGCCGGATATACTGGTGTCTAACCCACCGTATATCCCTGATGGCGACCTGCCGGCGCTTCAGCCGGAGGTGCGGCTGTTCGAGCCGCACACGGCTTTGTTCGGCGGTGTCGAGGGACTCGACCTTTACCGCCGGATGATCTCGCAGCTGCCGCAGCTGCCGCGAATCCCGACTATGGTCGGGTTCGAGGTGGGCATTCGGCAGGCGGAGGCTGTGGCGGCGATGCTGCGCGCCGCCGCTGACTGGGACGAGATCCGATTCGTGCAGGATCTCCAGGGCATTGATCGCCATGTGATCGCGATCCGATCGCGAGACTCGTAGAATTGGGAACGAACACGATATTTTTGGATAGCACCGAGGTATGGGGGGCAGATAAGAGTGTTTTTCATCGCAAAAGTCACTTATATTAGCTGAAGAGTCACTTTAGAGATGTATTTCTCTCTTACAGACAAGCTTATGGTGGTTTCGAGGTAATCAGGGCCTGATAAGAATGTTTTTCATCGCTAAAGCTGCTTATATGAGTAGAAGAGTCTCTTTAGCGATGTTTTTCACTCTTACAGACGGGCTACTTTTCAGTTCCGAGGTATTCATGGGCTGCTAAGAATGTTTTTCATCGCTAAAGCTGCTTATATGAGCAGAAGAGTCACTTTAGAGATGTATTTCGCTCTTACAGACGGGCTACCTGGCAGTTCCGAGGTATTCATGGGCTGCTAAGAGTGTTTTTCATCGTTAAAGCAGCTTATATGAGCAGAAGAGTCACTTTAGTGATGTTTTTCACTCTTACAGACGGGCTATCTGGCAGTTCCGAGGTATTCATGGGCTGATAAGAGTGTTTTTCATCGTTAAAGTTGCTTTAATGAGTCGATGTGCCACTTTAGCGATGTTTTTCACTCTTACAGACAAGCTATCAGGTTGATTCGGAGGAATTGGTGTCAGATAAGGGCGTTTTTCATCCTTACCAGTGGGTTCCGAGTAATCACGGGCCTGATAGCGATGTTTTTCACTGTTAATCCCACCTCTTACCATCACCAACGAACCCATCCCACCCAACTCTATCATTTTTCACAAAATTAAATAGATTACTAGGTTTAGCTCCTCCTCTTATTGCCCATACTGGCTAGTAGAAGCGAAGGGAAAGGGGCTTTTCCTCATGGTTAAGAGATCTAATCGGCATTCTTATAAATCTTTATTATTAGTAGCTTTTGCACTTATTGTTATGATAACTTGTTGGGAATCGAATCGTACAAATGCGGCGGTTATTTCGCCTACGATACCGGAAGAATCTATTCGCTTACGTATTCTAGCAAACTCCGATTCGGCGCAGGATCAAGCGTTGAAACGCGAGATTCGTGATGCTATTATTGCTCGTATGCAGGAGTGGGTCATTGGACCCCAAACGCTGGATGACGCAAGAGAAGTAGTAAAAGCCCACTTACCCGAGTTTGATATACTAGTTGGACAAATGATTAAAGCACGTGGGTATAGCTATTCACATACAGTTGAGCTCGGTAAAGTTCCTTTTCCAACGAAAATGTACGGAAATGAAGTGTACCCAGCAGGAGAATATGAAGCGCTGCGCGTGACGATTGGAACGGGGGAAGGTCAGAACTGGTGGTGTGTGTTGTTTCCGCCATTATGTTTCGTGGATTCCTTATCCGGAGAAGCGGTAGCATCGGCTGCTGTTGTAGCGAAAACAGAGGGTGATGGGAAGGTACAATCCTCTCCTACACCTGCAACGAAAGACAGTAAAGTTGCTCCAACGGTTAAACCCGACAAATCTAAGCCTGCCGTTAAAGATGTTAAAGATGCACAAGTAGAAGAAAAAACGGAATCCGTTGATGCTAAGCAGCCACAAGTTAAGTTTTTTATCTGGGAAATGGTGAAGAAGATCGTATCGTGGTTCAGCTAAGAAAAGTCACCAGTTGCCATTAGGATCAGAATTTTATTTTGAAGTTAGGATGATAGATGATCGTGACAAAATACTGGAAAGTGGATCAGGGTATTGGGACCGAGATAGGTGGGGATTTAGCTGAAGCTGCCCTGCTTCTCCGAAGTGGTGAAACAGTAGCCTTTCCTACAGAGACTGTATATGGTCTTGGGGCAGACGCTACGAATACGGCAGCTGTCGAAAGGATTTTCTCTGCGAAAGGTCGGCCTTCAGATAACCCGCTGATTGTTCACATTGCTGATGTCGAACAGCTCTCATGTTTAATTCTATCTAATCGTGTAACAGAGGATCATCGCCAGCTTATGGGGGTTTTCTGGCCAGGTCCTCTTACCATTGTGCTGCCTGTGAAAACAGGTGGCATTTCGCCGTTAGTAACCGCTGGTCTTAAGACTGTGGGTGTGCGAATTCCGGATCATCCTGTGGCTTTGCAGCTTCTTCGTGAAGCGGGACTTCCCATAGCCGCGCCGAGTGCCAATAGCTCAGGCAGACCTAGTCCAACACTCGCATCTCATGTCAGAGATGATTTAGATGGTCTTATTGGCGGGATTGTGGATGGTGGTGCAACTGGGGTTGGTGTCGAGTCGACTGTGATCGAGCTTGTAGCCGGTGAGCTTTACATTTTGCGCCCTGGCGGCGTTACGGCAGAGCAGCTGCAATCGGCACTGCCTGCCATACGGATTCATGAGCCAGAGCGGGAAGAGGTACAAGATTCCGAAACACCGCGTGCTCCAGGGATGAAGTACACACATTACGCACCAAAAGGATTTATGCATATCGTTCAAGGTGGAGATCTAGAAACTGTTACTGAATGGATCCAAAAAGATATTGATGCCGCCAAGGCACGAGGTGAGTCAACGGGTATTCTTACATTTGAGGAGAGAGCTTCTCGTTACCATGCTGATTTGGTTATTGCCTGTGGATCGTTATCGCAACCGGAAACAATCGCTCAGGATCTTTATGCTGCGTTAAGGCAATTTGATCAAGAAGGCGTTCAATATATTGCTGCAGAGGGCTGTCCAGAAACGGGGATTGGCCGTGCGATTATGAATCGACTTCGTAAAGCAGCCGGTCATCGGCTTGTACGTGTTTAGCTAGCATGATTCCCTGTTTGTCCGCATATCTTGAGAGAGAAACGTGGACAAGGGGGATAGCACTATGCTCGCATCTGGGGTAGAATTTGGGCAGCTGGTAACAATTATTATTATGGCGATTGCTTTGGGCCTGGATGCTTTTTCCTTAGGGATTGGCATAGGGATGAAGGGTATTCGTTTAATTGATATTATGAAAATAAGCGTCGTAATTGCTGTTTTCCACGTCCTCATGCCTTTAATGGGTATGTTTATGGGGCAATATGTTTCTTCGCTGCTTGGTAATGTCGCTACAGCCGCTGGGGGATGTTTGCTCATTCTGCTGGGTTCGCATATGGTGTATAGTTCGATTCGTGGAGAAGAAGCGACTTCTTTTGATCATAGGTCAATTTTGGGCCTGACGATCTTCTCACTTAGTGTTAGTATTGATTCATTCTCTGTGGGTGTATCTCTTGGTATGTTTGCTACGGATATTTTGTTGACGGTGCTGATATTTGGTCTGTTTGGGGGTTTGCTTTCCATCGCCGGTTTAATGGTGGGTAGGCGGGTAAGCGGCTGGGTAGGCGAGTATGGCGAGGCGTTTGGCGGGCTTATTTTGCTCACGTTTGGGATCAAATTTTTACTATGATACAATAGGGGTATAGAAAAGTATTCGTCTTAGATTATGCTTACGAAGAAAGTTTTGCTATGCAAAACTCAGTTTATGCTTACGAAGTTAGCTTTCCTACGGAAAGCTCTTAGGAGGGAATCATGTTGCGAATTCTATTTGTCTGTACAGGAAATACGTGCCGCAGTCCATTAGCAGAAGGTTTGCTGCGTATCAGGGTGCACCAAGAAGGGCTTGCGGCGGAGGTTCGTTCAGCAGGGGTGTCCGCGGTGACGGGCGGTCCAATCTCCCGAAATAGTGCATCGCTTTTACAGGAAGCGGGTTTCAAGGATTCCATTAGTTCTTTGGCGATCCAAGAGTCTGAAGTGAATTGGGCTGATCTCATTTTGACCATGACGATGGGTCATAAGCGTACGGTCATCCAGCGGTTTCCGGGTGCGATTGAGAAAACATTTACGCTCAAAGAGTACGTCGAGGATGACGCTCATATTTTACAGGCGATTGAGGAAAGGGAGCAGCTCGTTACGGAGCTTCAGCTCAAGCAAGCTCTTTCGCAAGCAGTGTCTATAGAAGAAAGAAGCCGGATTTTTAAACTTGAACATGCGATTCCTGACTTTGACATTTCTGACCCGTTCGGAGGCTCCATAGAGATTTACCGACAAACGGCTGAGGAAATCAGCGGGAGTTTAGATAAATTGGTTCATAAAATACGTGCACGAAACGAAGGTTCCAAATAACTCAGGTTCTAGATATATGAATTGCGGATACATCTTTACACATGGGGTAGAATGCGATAAAATAGAGGTATCAATCAAGACTCAATGTAACTGGCGACGAGTGGGAGTAACCACAATGGAGCATTGAGCTATACGGCCGGTCGCCTGGGCAAAAGAGCAACGCGCGTTTTCTAGCGTGTCCGCTCTTTTTTTCGTTTTCTGGTGAGCTTTGGGATATAATAGGATGGTCGAATTTCGAACAAGCAAAGGAGCGTTCTATTCATGAAAATTGCTTTAGGTGCGGATCATGCAGGCTATCGTTTGAAAGATGTTATCATTCCTTTTATTGAGTCATTAGGTCACCAAGTCGTCGATTACGGCTGCAGCTGTGCAGATTCGGTCGATTATCCCGACTATGCGCTTAAAGTTTGTGAGCAAGTAGTTTCAGGTGAAGCTGACAAAGGTATTCTGATTTGCGGAACCGGTATCGGGATGTCAATTGCCGCGAATAAGGTTCCGGGCATCCGCTGTGCACTTGTACATGATCTTTTTTCAGCGAAAGCGACGCGGGAGCACAATGATACGAACGTACTTGCCTTAGGGGAACGTGTTATTGGCCCGGGTGTAGCTGAGGAAATCGTGAAAATTTGGCTCGAAACCGAGTTTTCCCAAGGTGTTCGCCACCAGAATCGCATTAACAAAGTGCAAAGTATCGAAGACCGTTTCACATTGCATCCATAGAATATCTCCTAACGGAAAATTCCAGAAGCGAGGGATCACGATGACAGATTCCATTCTTTCTAATATTGCCGAGGCTTTGGAAACGAATCTTCGGGAATTGGTCAAAGTCGGCAATCTAAGATCAGGTCACATTCTGATTATCGGAACGAGCACGAGTGAAATTCTCGGGCATAGGATCGGTACATCGGGTACGCTGGATGCAGCTAAGCCGATCTTTGAAACGGCGCAGCGCATAAGCCACGAGTTCGGGCTGCACTTAGCCTTTCAATGCTGCGAGCATTTGAACCGTGCAATCGTTATTGAGGAAGAGCTGCTATCGCATGCGCCTCAGCTTGTGCCAGTCTCTGTCATTCCGGTGCCAAGGGCCGGAGGTTCGATGGCCTCCTATGCGTATCGCCATTTCGCGAAGCCAGTTGTTGTCGAGACGATTCAGGCACATGCCGGAATCGATATTGGCAGCACGCTCATCGGGATGCATCTGCGCCCAGTTGCTGTGCCAGCAAGACCGCCAGTGCGCAACATTGGCCATGCCTATGTCACAATGGCTTTTACCCGGCCTAAGCTGATTGGCGGTACAAGAGCTGTCTACCTACCCGATGAAGCGGAACAACTCTATCAAACAGCCGCACTCGATGCAGATTGTTAAACTTTTTAACTATCAAAAGGAATTAAGACTTAACAGATAAAACTACTCTGTAGGAGGAATTTAATATGACAAACTTTTTGAGCAAACAAGATCCTAAAATTGTAGCAGCCATGAACCTTGAGCTTGCCCGCCAACGTGACAAAATTGAGCTTATTGCATCCGAAAACATCGTTAGCCAAGCTGTTCTTGAAGCTATGGGTACAGTGTTAACGAACAAATATGCAGAAGGCTACCCAGGCAAAAGATACTATGGCGGCTGCGAGCACGTAGACATCGTAGAAGATATCGCTCGCGATCGTGCAAAAGAGCTTTTCGGTGCTGAGCACGCGAACGTTCAACCGCATTCCGGCGCACAAGCTAACATGGCTGTTTACTTGGCAGCCCTAAACCCTGGTGATACAGTACTAGGTATGAACCTGGCACATGGTGGTCACTTAACACACGGTAGCCCAGTGAATGCATCCGGTATTCTCTACAACTTCGTAGCTTACGGTGTAAGCGAGAAAGATTTCCGCATTGATTACGACGATGTTCGTAAAGCTGCATTCAAACATAAGCCTCGCATGCTCGTAGCTGGCGCAAGTGCTTACCCGCGCACGATTGATTTCGAAGCATTGGCTTCCATTGCAAATGATGTAGGCGCACTGTTCTTCGTCGATATGGCTCATATCGCGGGTCTTGTTGCTGCTGGTTTGCATCCGAACCCAGTGCCGCACGCACATTTCGTAACGACAACAACGCACAAAACGCTTCGCGGTCCTCGCGGCGGTATGATTCTTACACGCAAAGCTTGGGCAGCAGCGATCGATAAAGCCGTTTTCCCTGGTACCCAAGGTGGTCCTTTGATGCACACAATTGCAGCAAAAGCTGTTTCCTTCGGTGAAGCTCTGCAACCAGATTTCAAAACATACGGACAAAACGTGATCAACAATGCGCAAGCATTGGCGACTGCTTTAACAGCTGAAGGCATTAACCTTGTTTCTGGCGGTACGGATAACCACTTGATGCTGATCGATTTGCGCAACTTGAACATTTCGGGTAAAGACGCTGAACACGTTCTAGACGAAATTGGTATTACAGCAAACAAAAACGCGATTCCGTTTGACCCAACAAGTCCGTTCATCACTAGCGGTATCCGCCTAGGTACACCGGCTGTAACATCCCGTGGTATGAATGAAGAAGCAATGAAAACAATCGCGAAAGTGATTGGACTTACCCTGAAAAACCCGAAAGACGAAGCTGTTTTGGAGAAAGCACGCGGTTTAGTGAAAGACCTTACAGCGCAGTATCCGCTTTACCCAGGTTTAACTTATTAATTCTAATTTAAAAATATGTTCAGGTCGGCTCTCTGGAGTCGGCTTTTTTTTACCCTTTTATCCGTCCAGAGGCTGTTGACGAAAGTATGGGGGCAGACCTATACTTCTTGGTAATTCGTGTAAAAGGAGGTTGCATCCATGCAGCTTGTTTTACAGTACGTGCAGTTGAAAACAACTTTAATGCGGGTTCACAATTTTCAACAAACCGATATGGATGTGCCCGTCTCCGTTGAAGAAATAGCCGGTTACCTGTATTGTACGGAACGCAATGTGAAAATATTGATTCGCAAGATGATTGAGATGGCATGGATTTCCTGGACACCGGGTCGCGGGCGCGGTAACCGTTCTATGATCCGGTTTCTGGCTTCCGTCGAAGATCTTTTGTTTACTGAAGCAAAATTGCATGTTGAACAGGGGAATTTGAACAGTGCGATGAGTTTGTTTCAAATAGAAGGATTGGATCCAGGAGTCATGGATCGATTCTTAGCTTGGTTAGGAAGTTACTTTGGGTATAGAGGGACCCTTGAGTCCGGCGATCCTGAAACCCTTCGATTGCCGATGCAGATGAGAGTTTTGACCCTAGACCCTGTGGATGTGCTCTTCTCTGGCGATCTCCATCTCGTGAAGCAGGCTTTCGATACGCTGCTCTATTTTGATCCTGCTTGCGGCAGCTTAGAGCCAGGTTTGGCGCATGACTGGGAATGTAACGAGAATGCAACGATCTGGACGTTTTATTTGCGTAAGCGGGTGCGATTCCATCATGGTCGTGAGATGACATCGGCAGATGCGGTCTTTTCGCTTAATCGGGTGCGTACACTAGGCACGGAAGATTCTCCAAACCGCTGGCTGCTGGAATCCGTTAGAGACATCCGCGCAGTGGATCGGCTGACCGTTAGAGTCGAGTTGAATGCGCCGAATTATATGTTTCCTCACTACGTAAGTTCCTATCAGGCTGCGATCGTACCGGCTGATGTGTACAGCGCTCAGAAAGTGAGCGATCCAGGCATGCTGCCCGTCGGGACGGGTCCGTTCCGGATTACGAGGTATGACGAAGGAGGCGTAACATTCGAAGCGTTCGAGGATTATTACCGGGAATCCGCCCACCTAGATCGTATCGAACTGCTTTGCGTTCCGGAGATGGTGAGTGAGCGAAGGTGGCAGCAGCTGAACTTCCAAATGGGCAAGCTCAGTCATTCTAAACAGCCGGCACCGGCGCATTGGTGTAAAAAAGAAATCATGATGCTGGGTTCTAGCATGTTAGTCTTTAATTTACGAAAGGAAGGGCCTCAGCAGGATATCCATTTTCGTCAATCGCTTCAGCTAGTACTAAATCGTAGCGGCATGATTAAGGAACTGGGACTATATAATGCGATACCTGCCGCGGATTTCTTGCCGACCGATTCGCCAGTCGAACTGCCAGACGATGACCAGCCTGAACGAGCTAGAGAATTACTAAGTCAATGTGGATATGAAGGCCAGCCGATTACGATGATTTTTACCCCAAAAAATCGTGCCCTAGCTGAATGGGTTCATGCTCGCTGCCTCGAAATCGGAATTCAGGTAGCTCTACAGGAATATTCTTTTGAGGAAATGTCCAAGGTGCATAGGATGCAATGTGCAGATATCATTGTCGGCGGGGTTGTCGCAGATGACGATGAGGCCCGTTGTCTGATTGAGATGTATAAGATAGGTAACTTGGCACTGCGCGTATACGCGACCGATGAGCAGCGCAGAACGTTCGATGAAACAATTGCCTCAATCGAAGCAGAGCCTGACAGTCAGGTACGTTTACAACGAATCCACTCTATGCAAGGATTATTATCGCAAAACCAATCGGTCTTATTTCTTCTTCATACGACCCAACAATTAGTGTATAGCCCACACCTTCAAGGTATTTCTTTCAATACGCTCGGTTGGTTCGACTTCAAGAGTATCTGGTTCTGCCCCGAAATCGTAGATTGAGCTCATCATGTTATACCAAAGCCACTCGGATGAATATTCCTAGTGGTTTTTTCGTGTAAAATGGATATTCACGGAAGCTTTGGTTTTACAGAGGATAAGTTGGATAACATATGATATAATGGACGAGGTTTGTCGTACCATGACGATATTTTTTTTGTGAAATACATATAAAATGCAGTTTTTTAGGAGGAAATTATGGGGAAGTTATTTATTTGTGATCATCCGCTAATTCAACATAAGCTCACTTATATTCGGGATGAGAATACGAAAACGAAGGATTTTCGAGATCTCGTAGACGAGGTTGCGACTTTAATGGCCTATGAGATTACGAGAGATATTCCGCTTGAGCATGTTCAGGTGAAAACACCTGTGACTACAGCAGATTGCCGTATTATTTCTGGCAGAATGCTGGGACTCATTCCGATCCTGCGTGCAGGTCTGGGCATGGTAGATGGGATACTTAAGCTGATTCCGGCTGCAAAAGTTGGACATGTTGGCTTGTACCGTGATCCTGACACGCTTCAGCCTGTCGAATATTATGTGAAGCTGCCGACAGATGTCCTGGAGCGGGAGTTAATTGTTATTGACCCGATGCTGGCTACAGGCGGATCCGCAAATATGGCGATTGAAGTGCTGAAACGCAGAGGCTGTACGCAAATGAAGCTGATGTGCTTAATTGCAGCACCAGAAGGGATCAAAGCAGTTCAACAAGAGCATCCTGATGTTGATATTTACGTAGCTGCCGTTGATGACTACCTGAACGATCATGGCTATATCGTACCGGGACTAGGTGATGCGGGAGATCGTCTGTTCGGCACTAAATAATTTGCTTACGAAGTCAGCTTTGCTACGCAAAGCTCTAAGGGGAGAAGAAACCGATGAAACGTTTAAAAGTCATTACGATCTTCGGAACAAGACCCGAAGCGATTAAGATGGCTCCGCTTATTTTGGAGCTGGAAAAGCATCCTGAGCATATTGAGTCCCTCGTCTGTGTGACAGCGCAGCATCGACAAATGCTGGATCAGGTGCTCGATATTTTCAAAATTAAACCTGATTTCGACTTGAACGTCATGAAAGACCGTCAAACGCTGAATGAAATTACGATGCGTGTACTGCAAGGTTTGGAGCCTGTCTTCCAAGAAGCTAAGCCTGACCTGATTCTCGTCCACGGCGACACATTGACAACATTCCTTGCAAGCTATGCGGCATTCATGCAGCAAATTCAAGTGGGACATGTCGAGGCAGGTCTTCGTACGTGGAACAAAATGTCCCCTTACCCGGAGGAAATGAATCGTCAATTAACAGGTGTAATAGCGGATCTGCACTTTGCTCCAACGCAGCAATCGGCTGACAATCTGCGCAAAGAAAATAAATCTGAATCCCAGATTTATGTGACGGGGAATACGGTTACGGATGTGTTTAAATACACGGTACAAGAGAAATTTGAACACCCTGTATTGGAATGGGCAGCAGGCCGTAAGCTGATCTTGATGACGGCTCATCGTCGTGAATCGCAAGGAGAGCCTCACCGTCAAATCTTCCGTGCTGTGAAACGTATTGCCGATGAGTTCGAAGATATTGCGATCGTTTATCCCGTGCATCTAAGTCCTGCAGTCAAGGAACCTGCACATGAGATCCTGGGCAATCATCCACGCATCAAGCTGGTAGACCCATTTGATGTATTCGAGTTCCACAACTTCTATCCGCACGCCCATATGATCCTGACAGACTCTGGTGGTCTTCAAGAAGAAGCGCCGTCTTTTGGTGTGCCGGTTCTAGTTCTGCGCGATACGACAGAACGTCCTGAAGGTATCCAGGCAGGTACGCTTGAACTCGTTGGAACGGATGAGGAAGTGGTCTATGAGCGTGCTCGAGCGCTTCTAACAGATCCAGATTTATACAACAAAATGAGTCAAGCCGCCAACCCTTATGGGGATGGAAAATCGTCTGAACGCATCGTGCAAGCGATACTTTATCACTTCGGCAAGACCTCTGAGCGTCCGGAAGCATTCTAACCGTGACAAAATCATGACAAACGCTACAGCGTACAGTTCGACTGTTTGGTTTGGAAACTCGCAAACCCTAGAGCCGCAAGGCTCTGAGGGGTTTTGTAAGAAGTCACAAATGAAGTTCCTTCAATTGACAAACCTTGCATGGCTTCGATACAATGAATGAGGATTCGTAGTGGTATTGCTACGAGACGCGTTTTCCCATGTGGAAAACACCCAGGAGGATGCGATGAAACGGCCAAATTCCAATGATAATCCTTGGCGGGCAGTAGCGTTAACTAGTGCAATTGGCATAGACCTTGCCGTATGTTTGGCAGCCGGATATTTCTTCGGTGATTGGTTAAGTGGCACACTAGGTGGACAGTTCTGGTTGCTAGGTGGATTTTTACTGGGGCTTGTAACCGGCATCATTAGCATTTACTTCATGATAAAGCAGTACGGAGGGCTATGATGGACGACTTTTCAGCCACTCTGAAAACGGTTCAAAATGTATTTCTTTTCTTTTTATCCTTTTGTTTGGCTGCATGGGCGCTTCTTGTCGATTACCGCATTTACTTTGCCGGCATTATGCTTGGTTCCATTGCAAGTATGATTAATGCAAGGTTTTTGGCCTGGAAGATTAACAAGCTGGCAGCAGCTGCGATAGAGCAGTCAGGGCGCAAGGTAACCCTTGGCTTTCTGACAAGGGCAGCAATCGCTGGGTTTGTCGGTTTGGTTGCCGTCAGGTATCCCGAACATGTTGCACTAACCACGACGATTGTTGGATACTTTTTTGCTCAATTGGCAACACTCGTACTGGGTATTCTTTCTATTAAGAAGTCTAAGAAGTAATTCCACGATGTAACTTCAATGGATGAAAGGGGTGAAAATGGAAAATATGGAACATAAGGTACCAGAGTTTGAGTGGTTAGGCTTTCATTTCGATGCATCAGCACTGATGATGATCGGGATTACCACAGTTATTGTGCTAATTCTTGCAATTGCAGGAGCGAGCCGAGCATCCGTAACAAATCCTTCGAAATTGCAAAACTTCATGGAATGGACCATTGAGTTTGTAGAAGGCATCATTGGAAGCACGATCGGTTCCAAGCATGGCAAAGGGTTTATTGCACTTGGTCTTACGCTCATTATGTACATCTTTATCGGCAACATGCTTGGCCTACCTTTCTCGATCGTGACAGAAGATCATGTATCTTGGTGGAAATCACCAACAGCTGATATCGCAGTAACAGGAGCGTTAACCGTTATCGTTATCGTACTAAGTCACTTCTTAGGGATAACACGTAACACAAAGCATTACTTCGCGCATTATTTTGAATTCAAAGGGGCAATGTTGATCCTTCATTTAATTGAAGTTGTATCCAAGCCACTTACGCTTGCGTTCCGTCTTTACGGTAACATTTATGCAGGTGAAATCATGATATCTGTCATTGTTGGAGCAGGTTGGTTTGGAATTGCGCCTCTCTTCGTATGGCAGGGCTTCAGTGTGTTCGTTGGTGCGATTCAAGCCTTCGTATTCACGATGTTAACCATGGTTTATATCTCGCAAACATTGATTCACGAAGAAAAGCACTAAAGCACTAGACTTACCTCGGGAAGTCTCGAGTCACTTATAAAACAACAAAAACCTAAGAGTTTAAGGGAGGATTTTATCAATGGGAGCAATAGCATTAGTAGCAGCAGGTATCGTATTCGGTTTGGGAGCACTAGGTGCAGGTATTGGTAACGGTTTGATCGTAGGTCGCGCTTTGGAAGGTATTTCCCGTCAACCAGAACTTCGTGGTACGCTTCAAACAACAATGTTTATCGGGGTAGGTCTAGTTGAGGCAATGCCGGTCGTTGCATTGGTTCTTGCGTTCATCTTTATGGGAAAAGCTTAAGAAACCGCTTGGCGTTGATGGCCGTAGTCGCCACCACGCCTTCGTTTTGCCCATGTTATCAGAAGGGAGTGACGTTACTTGCATATTGAATGGTCCACATTTTGGATACAACTTATCGCGTTCTTAATTTTATATTTGTTGCTTTCTAAATTTGCGTTCGGTCCTCTGTTCGGCATGATGGAGAAACGCAGACAATTGGTGAAAGACCAAATTCAAACAGCTGAAACTAGCCGCAAGCAGGCTGAGCAACTGTTGGAGGAACAAAAGCAAGCGCTGCAACAAACTCGCAAGGAAGCTTACGACATCATTGAGCAAGCGAAGCACACAGGCTCCAAGCAAGCTGATGATATTATTCACGCAGCTAGTGCAGAAGCAACTCGTCTGAAAGACGAAGCGCTTAAAGATATCGAAAATGAGAAGAACAAAGCGGTTGCCGCTCTTCGCAGCCAAGTTGGCGCGATGTCCGTTCTGATCGCATCCAAAATTATTGAGAAACAAATCGACGAAAAGTCACAAGAAGAACTTGTTGAGCATTACCTCAAAGAGGTAGGAGGCAACGTATGAGTGACATCGTCGTAGCGAAGCGTTATGCCAAAGCTTTATTCGAAGTAGCGAAGGAAAAGAATATCATTTCCCAAGTTGAAGAAGAGCTTAAATCTGTAGCTAGTGCGATTAGGGATAATGCAGACTTGCAGAAGTTCCTGAACCATCCGAATATCGGGACGACCGTCAAAACGGACCTGCTGAAGCAGATTTTCGAGGGCAATGTTTCCGAACCGGTGTGGAACACGCTGTTGGTCTTGATCGATAAAGGTAGACAATCCATTCTTTCCGCTTTGGTGAGTGATTATGTCAAGGTTGCGAATGAAGCACTCGGGCAAGCGAGCGCAATCGTTTACTCGGCATTCGTATTGTCGGATGCACAGCAAACGGAAATTGCCTCACATTTTAGCAAAGTAACAGGTAAAACGATTCGTGTTTCGTCCGTGGTTGAGCCTAAGCTGCTCGGCGGCGTACAAGTACGTATCGGTGATCGTTTATATGATGGAAGCTTGGCAGGCAAGCTAGATCGCTTGTCCAAAGCATTGGTTTAACACAAGCACTGTAAGAATAGGGGTGAAGTTCGTTGAGTATCAAACCTGAAGAAATCAGCTCATTGATTAAACAACAGATAGCAAACTATAATTCCGATATCCAAGTGGTTGATGTAGGTACAGTCATTCAAGTTGGTGATGGTATCGCTCGTGCTCACGGCTTGGAAAGCGTAATGGCAGGCGAGCTGCTTGAGTTTCCAAGTGGCGTTCTAGGTTACGCGTTTAACTTGGAAGAAAGCAACGTAGGTATCGTTATTCTCGGACCTTACAAAGATATTCGTGAAGGCGACCAAGTTAAACGTACTGGCCGTATCATGGAAATCCCTGTAGGTGATGCACTACTAGGCCGTGTTGTTAACCCATTGGGTCAACCAGTCGATGGTAGAGGTCCTATCGAAACAACTGGATTCCGTCCAATCGAATCCCCAGCTCCAGGCGTTATGGCCCGTAAATCGGTACATGAGCCAATGCAAACAGGGATCAAAGCGATTGACGCGATGGTACCGGTTGGCCGTGGACAACGTGAGTTGATCATCGGTGACCGTCAAACAGGTAAAACAGCGATTGCAATCGATGCAATCATCAACCAAAAAGGCAACGGCGTTAAATGTATCTACGTTGCTATCGGTCAAAAGCAATCCACTGTCGTAGGTGTTGTTGAAACACTTCGTCACGCTGGCGCTTTAGACTACACAATCGTTGTAACAGCTTCTGCTTCTGAGCCTTCACCAATGCTTTGGTTGGCTCCATACGCAGGTTGCGCAATGGGTGAGTACTTCATGTACAAAGGCGAGCACGTGTTGATCGTCTATGATGACTTGTCCAAACAAGCAGCTGCTTACCGTGAGTTGTCCCTCTTGCTTCGTCGTCCACCGGGTCGTGAAGCTTATCCAGGGGATGTTTTCTACTTGCACTCCCGTCTTCTAGAGCGTGCTGCGAAACTGAATGATGAGCTAGGTGGCGGTTCCATGACGGCACTTCCTTTCATTGAGACACAAGCAGGCGATATCTCGGCCTACATTCCTACGAACGTAATTTCGATTACGGACGGACAAATCTTCTTAGAATCCGACTTGTTCTACTCAGGTCAGCGTCCAGCGGTTAACGTTGGTAACTCTGTATCCCGTGTAGGGGGCTCTGCACAAACGAAAGCGATGAAAAAAGTTGCCGGTACACTTCGTGTTGACTTGGCACAATATCGTGAGCTTGCTGCATTTGCTGCATTCGGATCTGACTTGGATAAAGCTACTCAATCGCGTTTGGACCGTGGTGTTCGTACGCTTGAAATTTTGAAACAAGGTGTTCACCAACCGATGTCTTTGGAAAAGCAAGTTGCTTCCCTTTACACGGTTGTTAAAGGGCATGTGGATGATCTTCCTGTTCAAGACGTAACGCGTTTTGAAGGTCAATTCTTGGCTTACTTGGAATCGAACCGTCCAGAAATTCTACACAGCATTCGTGATACGAAGGACATCACTCCGGATAACGATAAAGCGCTAGTAGAAGCAATTGTTCAATTCAAAAAGAGTTTCGCAGCTTCTGAATAAATCATGATGGCAGAGCTTCATGTTGAAGTGGAGCTTTGCCTACCATGTTAATCCTGGGCAGGCTGATCGCCTGAATTCAGGTCTTCGAATGAAGGCTTTTCTAAGCCTCAAAAGAGAGGTGAGCAGGTATGGCAAAAGGAATGCGCGAGATTAAGCGCCAAATCAAGTCCACACAAAACACGAAACAAATTACGAGAGCGATGGAAATGGTCTCTGCAGCGAATTTGAGACGAGCACAACGTTCTGCGGAAGCAGCACGTCCTTACTCCGATAAGTTGAAAGAAGTCGTTCAAAGCATCGCAGCTGGAAGCAAAGGGATCAAACACCCGATGTTACAGTCACGCGAAGTGAAGAAGACAGGCTATTTAGTAATCACCTCGGATCGTGGATTGGCTGGAGGCTACAACGCTAACGTGTTGCGGAAGGTCATGACCGAGATTCGTGAAAACCATAAATCAACAGCTGAATATTCGATTTTTGTAATCGGACGTAAAGGCAGCAACTTCTTTCACAAACGCAACATGCCAATTGTAGAAGAAGTAACAGGCGTTCCGGATTCACCGAAATTCGCGGATATTAAATCTGTAGCTACTGCAGCAGTGAAGAACTTCGAAAACGGAACGTATGACCAGTTGTTCTTGGTATACAACCAATTCAAAAATGCGATTACCCAAATTCCAACCATGATCCGCCTGCTTCCTATGGAAGAAGTAACTGGCGTGGCTGCTGCAAGTTATGAGTATGAGCCATCACCAGAAGGCGTTCTGGAAGTATTGCTGCCTAAATATGCTGAAACGCTTATTTACAGTGCTGTATTGGAAGGTAAAGCAAGTGAGTTTGGTGCGAGAATGACAGCGATGAACTCCGCTACGAAGAACGCAACGAAAATGATCAGCGGCTACACATTAGCCTACAACCGTGCGCGTCAAGCTTCGATTACCCAGGAAATATCGGAAATCGTTGCTGGAGCGAACGCGAACGCATGATATTAAAGCTTCTACGGAAGCAAAGCTTTTCTTAGGAGGGAAACCATGAGCAAAGGGCGCGTTGTAACAATTACAGGGCCAGTCGTCGACATTGAGTTCGAACGCGGACAACTCCCTGAAATTTTGAATGCAATCAAGATTGAAAGAAATGATAATGGCGTACTATCCACAATGACAGTCGAAGCAGCTGTTCACCTTGGTGATAACCTGGTTCGTTGTATTGCAATGTCCTCAACTGACGGACTTGTTCGTGGAGCAGCAGCTGAAGATACAAAAGCTGCAATTACCGTTCCGGTTGGAGCAGCAACACTAGGTCGCGTATTTAACGTATTGGGAGAGCCAATCGATGGTATCGAAGGCGTTGACCGTACATTTACAAGCGGCATTCACAAAGAAGCTCCAGCTTTCGAGAACTTGTCAACAAAAGCAGAGATTCTTGAAACAGGAATTAAAGTTATCGACCTTATGGCTCCTTATGTTAAGGGTGGTAAAATCGGTCTCTTCGGCGGCGCGGGTGTAGGTAAAACCGTAACGATGCAAGAGTTGATCCACAACATTGCACAAGAGCATGGCGGTATCTCCGTTTTCGCAGGCGTTGGAGAGCGTACTCGTGAAGGTAATGACCTTTACCACGAGATGAAAGACTCCGGCGTTATCGCAAAAACAGCGATGGTATTCGGTCAAATGAACGAGCCTCCAGGCGCGCGTCTTCGCGTAGCTTTGTCCGGTTTGACAATGGCTGAGTATTTCCGTGATGAAGAAGGCAAAGACGTTCTTCTTTTCATCGATAACATTTTCCGCTTTACTCAAGCAGGTTCTGAGGTTTCCGCATTGCTGGGCCGTATGCCATCAGCAGTAGGTTATCAACCAACTCTGGCAACAGAGATGGGTCAACTGCAAGAGCGTATTACGTCCACGAAAAAAGGTTCCGTTACTTCCATTCAAGCGATTTACGTTCCTGCCGATGACTATACGGATCCGGCTCCAGCAACGGCTTTCGCTCACTTGGACGCAACAACGAACTTGGAGCGTAGTATTGCTGCAGCAGGTATTTTCCCTGCGGTAGATCCACTTGCTTCCTCTTCCCGTATCTTGACGCCAGAAATACTTGGCGAAGATCACTATAAAACAGCACAAGGTGTTAAACGAATTCTTCAACGTTACAAAGAGCTTCTGGATATTATCGCAATCTTGGGTATGGATGAGTTATCCGATGAGGATAAATTGACTGTACAACGTGCGCGTCGTCTCCGCTTGTTCTTGTCTCAGCCGCTTCACGTAGCTGAGCCGTTCAACGGTTTCCCAGGTCTTTATGTACCATTGAAAGAAACTGTGCGTAGCTTCAAAGAAATCCTTGAAGGTAAGCACGACAACCTTCCTGAAGTAGCTTTCCACAACGTGGGAACGATCGAGGACGCTATCGAGAAAGCAAAAACACTGTAAGCTTGGCATCTGCCAAGGACGGTTTTTGCTAAACTCTAAGGAAGGAGAATCCAAGTGAGTACATTCCTACTGGAAATTGTTACACCGGAGCGCAAAGTGTACGCTGAACAAGTGAACATGGTTAGCGTGAAGGGTGCTGAAGGGGAGCTTGGAATTCTGCCTAATCACATTCCATTGGTCACTCCACTTAGAATTGCACCGATTACTGTGAAGAAAACGGGCTCTAAAGACGAAGTCATCGCAGTGAACGGCGGTTTCATGGAAGTGCGCAAGGATAAGGTGGTTATTTTGGCGGAAAGCGCCGAGCTACCTGAACAAATTGATATTGATCGTGCGAAAGCAGCGAAAGAACGTGCGGAGAAACGTCTTGTTGAAACAAAGCAAGATAACGTTGACTTCAAACGTGCGGAAGCCGCTCTTCAAAGAGCATTAAATCGTATCAGTGTGTCCGGGAAATAATAGATGTTTGATGAAAAGCGGGGGAACTTTGGTTCCTCCGCTTTTTTTCGAATAGGAAGATTAATAAAAGATAAATATGGAAAATCTACTCACTAGGAATGAAAAGTGTGGTTTGGAATTAGTCATCGACGCCCAAAAGGCTTTTTGTTATAATATTGTAGGTGAATATTACCAAAACTAGTAGCACGCATAAGAAAAGCAAATACGAATGGAGGCGGTTACATTCACATGATGTATACAAATAACTATGTAATCGTAGCGATTTTTCTAGGGTTAGGTATTCTTCTCCCTATGGTAGCGCTAACGGTAGGCAAATGGTTAAGACCGAGTAAACCCGTCGATGAGAAGTATACGACGTATGAGAGTGGTAATGAGCCAGTTGGTGAGGGACAAATCCGGTTTAACATTCGTTATTATTTATTTGCTTTGATGTTTGTCATCTTTGATGTGGAAACCGTGTTCCTGTATCCGTGGGCTGTTGCTTTTAATCAGCTCGGACTTTTTGCCTTAGTGGAAATGTGTATTTTTATAGCCTTGCTTGCCATTGGATTAATATACGCTTGGAAGAAGAAGGTGCTGCAATGGACTTCAGTCTAGAGTCGATATCTCCCGAAGAGCGGGAAGAATTAAACCGTAATGTCTTTATGACGACACTGGAGCAAGTGAAAGCTTGGGCTCGCAGTAATTCGCTTTGGCCGTTAACTTTTGGTCTGGCTTGTTGTGCCATCGAAATGATGGGTACCGGCGGATCTCACTATGATTTAGACCGTTTCGGAGTCATCTTCCGTACGTCTCCAAGACAATCTGATGTCATGATTGTGGCGGGGACAGTAACGAAGAAAATGGCTCCTTTGCTGCGCCGTCTTTACGAACAAATGCCTGAACCAAAATGGGTCATTGCGATGGGGTCCTGCGCTACGGCAGGTGGACCTTATGTGAAGTCGTACTCCGTTGTTAAGGGAGTTGACCAAATTGTTCCGGTTGATGTTTATATTCCGGGTTGTCCGCCGAACCCGGCTGCACTCATTTATGGGATAAACAAGCTTCAGGAGAAGATTCGCTATGAAGCGAAGACTGGGAAGCAGGTGACCAATCGATGAGTGATGAGAAGAAGCCGGAGGAGAAGGTAGTCCCGTCTCCAACTGCTGATGGTAAGATAGTGAATGAATCGCCGTTGGAGGAAGCCATCGCTGAAGTTGGCGAGCTTACGCCAGAGGCGCGCGCTAGTAAGACACCGCTTAGTGCGGACGTGCAAGCTGCGGTTGATCGCGCGGCGGAGAAGCAGGCCGCTGACCCTGCTGCGCAGACGACGAGCGAGCCGAGCGACGCGCCTGCGGCTGAGCTTGCGGAGCGAGCTGCAGGCAGCGGCGACGCGGGCGCAGCAAAGGGCAGCGATGCAGCTGTGAGCGCTAACGCGCCAGCTGCGAGTGACGCGGCAGCGGAGCGTGCCGCGGCGAGAGCTGCCCGCCAAGCTGCGCGGGCGGCCGCTGAGCCGACGGGCGAGCCCACGTCGGCTGCAGCAGCGTCATCAGCGTCTGCGGACGCTGGGGACGAAGAGAAGGCGGCCAAAGCTCAGGCCGCCGCAGAAGCTCGCGCTGCGCGAGCAAGCGCACGCGGGGCGAAGACCGAGTCGGCGGAGCCTGAAGCGCCGAAGGAGCCTTCACCGAACCAGCCGCTGCTTGATCGGCTGGTCGCGATCTTGAAAGCCGACGTTGGCGAAGACGCCGTCGTCGACGCATTCATCAACGAAAGGGACGCGCATCGCCCTTACGTGGTCATACACAGCTCACGCTGGCTGCAGGCCGCGCTGACGCTCAGAGATCATGAGGAGCTTCGCTGCAACTACTTGCGCAATCTCTCGGGCGTGGACCAAGAGACGCACCTAGAGGTGGCGTATCATCTGCTATCCCTAACACATAAGAATGAGTATTGTGTGAAAGTGAAAACAGATCGAGAGCAGCCAAGCATTCCTTCTGTGGCTCCAGTATGGGCTACCGCGGATTGGAATGAGCGGGAAGTGTATGACCTACTGGGTATCGATTTCCCAGGTCACCCTAACTTAGTAAGAATCATGATGCCTGACGATTGGGTCGGCCATCCACTGCGCAAAGATTACGAACCGCTTGACCCGGAGGTGTAGCTCGTGTTACGGACAGAAGAACTCCTGTTAAACGTTGGTCCTCAGCATCCTAGTACGCACGGGGTTTTCCGCGTGATCGTGAAGCTGGATGGAGAAGTTATTAAAGAAGCAATACCCGTGATGGGCTATCTACATAGAGGAACAGAGAAATTAGCTGAGAACCTTAGCTATACACAAATTATTCCTTACACAGACCGTATGGATTACGTATCGGCGATGACAACCAACTACGTGCTTGTGAATGCCGTAGAGAAAATGATGCAGCTTGAAGTACCAGAACGAGCGGAGTTCCTTCGCTTAATCGTAATGGAGCTTCAACGTATCGCCTCTCACATGGTGTGGTGGGGAACCTATTTGCTGGACATTGGTGCCATGAGCCCGTTCTTATATGCGTTCCGTGATCGGGAAATTATCATTGATCTGTTCAATGAATTATGCGGCGCTCGTCTAACCTACAACTACATGCGTGTAGGCGGGGTGAAGTGGGACGCTCCAGAGGGTTGGATCGATAAAGTTAAGAAATTTATTCCTTATATGTACGGTAAATTGGAAGAGTATCACACGTTAGTAACGGGGAATGAAATCTTTCTATCCCGTATCAAGGGTGTAGGCAAGTATGATGCAGAGACAGCCATTGCGTATGGCCTTAGCGGAGCTAACTTAAGATGTACGGGTGTAGACTGGGATATCCGCAAAACGCAGCCGTACAGCCTGTACAGCCGCTTCCAGTTCGACGTACCTGTTCGCACCGGCGGTGACTGCTATGATCGTTACTTGCTTCGTATGGAGGAAGTCAAGCAATCGCTACGTATCCTAGAGCAAGCCGTGGAACAGTTTCCTGAGCAAGGCGAAACCATGGGCAAAGTGCCTAGAGTCATTCGTCCTCCAGAAGGGGAAGTTTATTCGGCTATTGAGTCTCCGCGCGGGGAAATTGGCTGCTATATTATATCGAGGGGCAAAGCAGAGCCTTTCCGTCTGAAATTCCGCAGACCCTCCTTCGTGAATCTGCAAATTTTGCCCAAGCTGCTGGTCGGTGAGTCGATGACCAACTTGATTACGATTCTAGGCGGCATCGATATTGTCGTTGGGGAGGTGGATGCCTAATGGTGAATTTACTGGAGGAGAGTCTAACTTGGACGAACTTCTTCGTTTTCTTTTTCTGGGGTGTCGTCATGCTGATGCTCGTTCTGGGCTTCGTAACCTATGCGATCTACTTCGAGCGTAAAGTTATCGGCTGGATGCAGATGCGGATCGGTCCAAACCGAACGGGGCCTTTCGGGCTTCTGCAAAGTGTTGCGGACGTCTTCAAGCTTCTAATCAAAGAGGATACGATTCCTAAAAAAGCAGAGCGCGAGCTTTTCATTCTGGCGCCTATCATTACATTTATCCCTTCGTTCACGATTATTGCGACGATTCCATTTTCGGATCGGTTGTTTAATGCCAATTTGAATGTCGGTCTGCTCTTTTATGTAGCCTTAACGGGGATTTCTACGATTGGTATTATCCTCGGCGGTTGGGCATCGAATAACAAATATGCGCTGCTAGGCGGTATGCGTTCCGCGGCTCAAATGATTAGTTATGAGGTACCGCTCGTCATTTCAGTTATCGGTGTCATCATGATGACAGGTAGTCTAAATCTACATACGATTGTTGATCATCAGACAGGTGGTTTCTGGCATTGGAATTTTATTCCCCAGATTCTAGGCTTTATCATTTTCGTTATAGCCGGTGTCTCGGAGCTCAATCGAACGCCGTTTGACTTGCCGGAAGCGGAGTCTGAGCTAGTTGCTGGTTATCATGTGGAATATAGTGGTTTCCGCTTCGCTTTTTTCATGCTATCGGAGTATGTTTACGTGTTCGTCATTGCTTCCCTTACGAGCTTGATTTTCCTGGGTGGATGGCACTCGCCGTTCCCATTCCTTGATTTCATTCCGGGTATTATCTGGTTCCTGTTGAAATTCTCTTCGGTTGTGTTCTTCCTATTCTGGCTGCGCGCGACGCTGCCTCGGGTACGGGTAGACCAACTCATGGGATTCGGTTGGAAAGTGCTGCTTCCACTGGCACTGGCTAATATGCTGATTACGGCGATCATAATGACCATCACATAGCAACATTAAAGCAAGCTTACGATGCAAGTTTCCTACGGAAACTCTAAGGAGGGAAACGAATGAAGGGCATAATGAAAGGTTTAGGCGTAACGTTTAAAAGTATGACGCAGAAAAAAATAACGTACGCATACCCTGACGTCCCGATTAAAATGCCGGACCGCTTTCGCGGTATTCAATATTTTGATCCAGAGAAATGCATTGTGTGTAATCAATGTGCACGCGTTTGTCCGACGGAGTGTATCACCCTAACAGGTAAAGCGAATCCAGACCCGGAGAAAAAGGGTAAGGTTATCGATACGTACGATATTAACTTCGAGATTTGTATTCTTTGTGATCTCTGCACTGAGGTTTGTCCGACAGAAGCAATCGTCATGACGAACAATTTTGAGCTGAGTACCTACAGTCGTGATGATCTGTTCAAAAATATGCAGTGGTTAAGCGAGAACACGCAAAATATCCGTCAAGAGAACAACTCAGCCTTGCCAAAAGGGGGGGCCAAGAAAGATGTTTAGCGGAATTGGTGATTTCTTATCCAACGGTTCAAGCTGGGCTTTCTTCGTCTTCGCTCTTCTTGCAATTGGCGGAGCCATCTTCATGATTTCTTTTACCAAAGTCGTTCACATGGTCGTTGCCGTTGCTCTTACATTCATTAGTTTGGCGGGGCTATATGTCATTTTGGAGGCTGAGTTTGTAGCTTTCGTGCAGGTCTTGATCTACGCAGGAGCAATCTCGATTCTGATGATTTTCGGTATTATGATGACGAGGCACAGACAAGGGGAAGAAGAGGAGCCCAAGCGTCCTTGGCATGAAGGCCTAGCGATTATTGGTGCTTTGGGATTGTTCGGAGTGTTATTTTATGCTATTCAAAAAACGACCTTCGTCGCTTCGGGTACCCTGGATGCTGGCAAGGATAACACACTAGAAATCGGAAAGCTGCTCTATAACGAGCACGTTATTCCTTTCGAAATTATGTCGGTGCTGCTGACGGTAGCCTTTATCGGTGCCATCGTGGTCGCGAAGAGAGAGGAGGATTAGCTGTGGGCAATATTATTACTCCCTATCTCACGCTGGCGGCAATCCTGTTCTGCATCGGTTTATATGGTGCGTTAACGAAGAAGAACGGGGTTATCGTCCTGCTTTCGATTGAGCTTATGCTGAATGCGGTAAACTTGAATTTGATTGCCTTTTCGAAGCTTGGTGACCATCCGGCTCTTACCGGACAGATTTTCTCGCTTTTCAACATCACCATAGCAGCTGCTGAGGCGGCTGTCGGTATCGCGATCCTAATTACCATTTACAGAAATAAAGGGACAGTAGAAGTTACGGATTTGGATTCTATGAAGCGCTAGGAGGCTAACAAGGATATGGTATCGGACTATTCACAGTACGCCTGGCTCATTCCGTTGTTTCCGCTGCTTGCTTTTCTAGCGCTTACGGCTATGGGACGTCAATTAAAAGATTTAGGTATTTACATCAGTATTTTCGCGATGTTGGCATCATTTATCGTGGCTTTGCTGATTTTCGTTGAGCGAATTGGCGGCAAAGTGGAAGATTACACGTGGAATAAGCTGCATTGGCTGCAAGTTGGCGATTTCACGCTGAATATGGGCTTTGAGGTTAACAATCTGAACGCCTTGATGCTCGTGATTGTAACACTGGTGTCTTTGCTGGTGAACATTTATTCCAAAGGTTATATGAAAGGCGACGAGCGAATTCATGTGTTTTTTGGCTACATCGCTTTGTTCTCCTTCTCCATGCTTGGCCTTGTCATCTCAGAAAATATGCTGGAGCTGTACATCTTCTGGGAGCTTGTAGGAGTATGTTCCTTCCTGCTCGTCGGATTCTGGTACTTCAAGCCAGAGGCGAAGGCTGCTGCGAAAAAGGCATTCATCGTTACCCGCATAGGGGACGTGGGCCTGTTTATTGCCATTCTGCTGCTGTTCTGGTATATGCCAGGGCATGCACTTGACTTCACATCTATTCATAATGCTTTTACTACGGGCAAAATCGACCCAACGATCATCACATGGATTGCTATTCTGATCTTCATCGGCGCGATGGGCAAGTCTGGTCAATTTCCGCTGCATACGTGGCTGCCAGATGCCATGGAAGGTCCGACGCCGATCAGTGCGCTAATCCACGCTGCAACGATGGTTGCCGCTGGGGTGTACCTAGTTGCGCGTACCTTTGATATTTTCCACGCATCACCGGATGCTTTGCTTGTTGTAGCTTATGTGGGTGGTTTCACAGCGATCTTTGCGGCAACGATTGGTATTGCTCAGAACGATATCAAACGCATTCTCGCCTACTCGACCGTGAGTCAACTCGGCTATATGATGATGGCGCTCGGGATTGGTGTTTCCTACACGTCTGGTATGTTCCATTTGTTCACGCACGCCTTCTTCAAAGCGCTGCTCTTCTTAGGCGCAGGCAGTGTGATTCACGCTGTACATACGCAAGACATTAACGAAATGGGCGGTTTATCCCGCAAAATGAAAATCACGACCTGGACATTCGCGATAGGCACGCTGGCACTGTCAGGTATTTTCCCTTTCGCGGGGTTCTGGTCGAAGGATATGATCCTGACGGAAGCATACGAGCATAACCAGCTCTTGTTCTGGGTCGGTGTCATTGCTGCCTTCTTCACCGCGTTCTATATGTCGCGTTTGTTCTTCCTCGTGTTTATGGGATCGCCTAGAGGCAAAGCAAAGACAACTGATGACAATCACGACGATCATGGTCATGCAGCGCATACCGCTCATGAACCCCATGAATCTCCGGCAACAATGACCACGCCATTGATTATTCTTGCTGTGCTTGCGGTTGTTGCGGGCTTTGTGAATACGCCGTTTAACGAATGGCTCAGTCAGTGGTTGACAGGACATGATCATGATGAGAAAGCCAATTGGACTGTCATTATTTTGTCCACACTGGCTGGTGTGCTGGGAATTGGGCTCGGTTACTTGATCTACCTTAAACGTACGATTCCGCGCGATGTGGTTTCCAGTAAAATGCCTTGGCTGTATACGCTGCTGAATCGTAAATATTTCATTGATGAAATTTATGAGGGTGTCATTGTAAAACCGCTTCGCGGTTTAGGCTGGATACTCGAACTGTTTGATGTGTATATCGTTGACGGTATTGTGCGTTTGGTCGCCTTTACTGTGGTCGGACTAGGGCGATTAGGCTCTCGTCTCCAAAATGGTCAACTACAAACCTATGGTGTCATCATGATTTTGGGGATGCTGATTCTGGTACTCGCCATCGCAGGAAGGAGGTTCATCCATGCTGGCTAGTATACCCATCCTAAGTATGATTGCCTTCTCGCCTCTGCTTGGCGTTCTGGTCTTGCTCTTCATCCGTGGTGATCAAGGCCGTTTGATTAAAACAATTGGTATTGTCACGACACTGATCCCGCTTATTTTGGCGGCGTGGTTGTATAGTGATTACAATTATCAGGGTGATCCGATACAGTATAAAGAACAGCTGGATTGGATCAAAGTTCCGCTTAACCATGAGGGAATTCAGCAAATTACTTCGTATTTCTTCGAGTTTAAGTATTCGTTGGCGGTTGACGGCATCTCCTTGCCGCTCGTGTTTCTAACCGCACTTGTATCGTCAATGGCTGCTTTAGCCTCGGTGTATATTAAGAAACGCTGGAAAACGTACTACATTCTTTTCTTGCTGCTCGAAACCGGCATGTTCGGAGTTTTCTTATCACAGGATCTATTCTTGTTCTTCTTGTTCTTCGAAATTACACTCGTACCGATGTTCTTCTTAATTGGTATTTGGGGGTATATGAATCGGGAGCAAGCTGCCAATCGCTTCCTGCTTTACAATGGACTTGGCTCGGCGATCATGTTGATCGCGTTCTTAATTCTAGTCAGTACGGCTGGATTCAACCAGGTGCCTTCGCAGACAGAAGCTGTCATTTACTACAGCGGTGACATTCATACGATTGCACATAATTTGCTGCAAGATCCCGCCGCTTATGTCAATCAAGAAGGAACGCCGTTCTTCCTTAGCAAGGCCATGAAGTGGACCGTGTTCATTATGCTGCTGGTCGCTTTCGGCATTAAGCTGCCGATCTTCCCGTTCCATACATGGATGCTCAAAGTACATACAGAGGCTCCGCCTGCTGTTGTTATGATTCACTCCGGGATTTTGCTGAAAATGGGGGCCTACGGCCTCATCCGATTCGGCATTCTGTTCTTCCCGGGGGAAGCCAAGCAGTGGGCCTGGATGCTGGCGCTCCTCGGCGTCATCAACATCGTGTACGGCGCGATTCTCGCCATGGTACAAAAGGACTTCAAGCTCGTGCTGGCCTACTCGAGTATTAGCCACATGGGCATCGTCCTGCTCGGTCTCGCCGCGTTCAACGTGTCGGGCCTGCAGGGCGCCGTGTTCCAACTGATCTCACACGGCCTCATCTCGGCCCTGATGTTCTTGCTCGTAGGCAGTATCTACGAGCGGACCCAAACGACGCAGCTCGACCAATTAGGTGGTCTCGCGTCGTCCATACCTTTCATCAGCGGCATTCTGCTGGTCGCTGGTATGGCATCGCTCGGATTGCCGGGCTTATCCGGCTTCATCAGTGAATTCCTTGCGTTTCTCGGACTCTTCGAAACGCACCGAGTGTACGCGATTGTTGGTACACTTGGGATCATTTTCACCGCGGTTTACGTGCTGCGCGGGGTTCTGAACATCACGTTCGGCCCTAAACAGCCGAACCTACAGCTGCAAGGCATGCGCGACGCCAGATTAATCGAGGCCGTGCCGATGATTACATTGGTGGCGTTCATTCTCTTGCTCGGTGTATACCCAAGCGTGCTGAGTCAGCCGCTTCAGCAAACGATAGGCAGCTTGGATCAATTGATCCACAGCGTAGCCGGGAAGATAGGAGGTTAGACCGGTGGAACAGATAAGACTCCATGTCGCTGATTTAGTGCATCTGCTCCCTGAGCTTTCGCTGGTTGCCACCGCGATCATCCTATCTCTCTTGGATTTGGTCCTCCCTAATAGGCTTAGTCGCTCGATAATTGGATGGCTGACGTTGGTTGGCATTGCTATTTCTGCGATATTCGTTGTTCTGCAGTTGAATCCAGAAGAGGCTATTGGGCTGCTCAATAATAGCTACAGAGTGGATGACTTCTCGAATCTACTCAAATTGTTCACTTTAGCAGGTACGGGCTTCGTTGTCTTAATGAGCTTAGGCTTCATCAAAGAAGATGCCATTCCACATGTCGGGGAGTATTACTACTTCTATCTGCCTGCCGCGCTCGGCGCCATGATTATGTCATCCTCGGGTGACCTTATCACGTTGTACGTTGGGTTGGAGCTGTTGAGTATTACTTCGTACTTGCTCGTTGCTATGAAGAAGAAAGATAACAAATCTAACGAGGGTGCCTTCAAGTATTTGGTCATGGGCGGTATTTCATCCGCAATCATCTTGTATGGCATGTCTTTCCTATACGGGATGGTCGGTTCCAGCAATTTATCGCAGATTGGCGCTGCTCTTCCATCACTCGTAACTGCTTACGAGCCTCTGCTTTATGTAGCATTCTTCATGCTGTTAGCTGGCTTCGGTTTCAAAATCGCTGCTGCCCCGTTCCACAGCTGGGCACCGGATGTGTACCAAGGCGCACCGACGCCTGTGACGGCATTTTTGGCTGTCGTGTCCAAGGGAGCCGGCTTTGCCATCCTATTCCGCGTATTCTACGTGCTGTTTGGATTTAGCAGCTTTGAAGACAGCAGTTTTCAATCGGACGTGTTCCTGGCCATATCGGTGATGGCTGCCATCGCGATGGTAACCGGTAATTTTATTGCGCTGAAGCAAACGAATATGAAAAGGCTTTTGGCCTACTCAGGTATTGCCAATGCAGGTTACTTGCTCGTTCCGATCGGAACTTACTTTTCCGGTACCCATTACGCGAACTTCTCTGAATTTATTTTCTATCTGATCGCGTACTTGTTTATGAACATCGGAGCTTTCGCTGTGCTGATGATTATTGAGCAGGCAGAAGGCCATACCGAGGCGAAAGGTTTCGCTGGTCTCTATTACAGGGCCCCAATAACAGCCGTAGCCATGGTGCTCATCGTGCTTTCATTGGCCGGTATTCCTTTGTCTGGCGGGTTTTTCGGGAAGCTCTACATCATCCTGGGAACGATGCAGACCCAGCACTATTGGCTAGGGTCACTGATGATCGCTACTAGCGTCGTATCCTTCTACTACTATTTCGGCATCGTACGCCAAATGTTTATGCGCAGCGATTACGAGCCTGTCGAGATTAAGGTGTCGATTCCGTTAGGGATAACGGTTTGGTCATGTGCTCTCATCAGCGTGGCGTTGGGCGTTGTTCCACACCTTGTGCTGAAAGGCATCGAAGCCATTTTCACCTTGACGAAGGATTTTCTGATTATGTAAATTTATGAATAAGCCTTTCCCTGCTTAAGATGTGGGGGAAGGCTTTTTTGTGTTATCATTTATCGCTTTTACAGCAAATTATTCCAAACGCTTCACGACCTGTCATTTCGATGTACAATATACAGGAGAATGATTGACTGCCATCCCATACATACATGCAAAAATATTTGCTCAAGTTCTGAACTTTTTGCGACGAAAAACCGTTATATATATCGAGAAGACGGGTAATGTGGTATAGATAGAGAAGGAAAAAAGATCATACAACAAAAAGGACTTGTGATTTCATGAAACGTGCTCGACACCTTTGGCTCATTATACTAATGATGCTTGTTGTGGGACTTACAGGGATGATAACGAAAGTAGAAGCAGCCTACCCGGTGTCAACGGATCCTATGAGGGTGAAACAAACCTATTTGGACATGATCCACATCGATCAAGCATGGGCTGCGGCAGGAGATTCCCGTACACCCATTGTCGTAGCGGTCGTCGATACTGGCGTTGATCTTGTACATCCTGATTTAGTAGGTAATTTAGTAGATGGTGTGAATCTGCTTCAGCCTTCGAAAAAGCCTCAAGATGATAATGGACATGGAACGAACGTAGCAGGTATCATTGCGGCCACGTTCAATAACGATAAAGGGATTGCAGGCATAGCTCCTAATGCCAAAATTATGCCAATCAAAGCATTGGAGGCCGACGGTACAGGCGGCGAAGCAAAGCTTGGCGAAGGCATTAAGTACGCAGTGGATCACGGCGCGAAAATCGTTGTGCTTTCCCTAGGGCTGAACAAATATTCCGATTATATGGAAGGCATTGTGCAGTATGCAGAGGAGCGTAATGTACTGCTCGTTGCCGCTGTTGGTAATGAAAGTACAAGTGTGAAATACCCCGCGGCATATCCAACTGTTCTAGCTGTAGGGGGCGTTAACTCGGAAAGGCTTGCTGACCCTCGTTCGAACTTTGGGCCGGAGCTGGATCTTGTGGCGCCCTGGGATGTATACACAACAGCACTGGGTGGCGGCTATCAGTATCAAGATGGAAGTTCCATGTCTGCACCCCAGGTTGCTGCAGCTGCAGCTTTGGTATGGGGCAAATACCCGAGTATGAACGTGTATCAAGTTCGCGCACAGCTCGAGCAGACGGCAGAAGACTTGTCGTCAGGGGGATGGGATTCCAGAACGGGCTATGGGTTGTTAAGAGCGGATTTGGCACTGACGAAGCCGTATAGTGAGGATTACTTTGAGCCTAACGAAAATATGAATCAGGCTGCCATATTGCCGGTTCATACGGCTGTTAAAGCTGTACTTAGCTCGGCGCAAGACCAAGATTGGTACGCCATTGATGCGGCCTATGATGGGTTTATTAAATTATGGCTGAATAGCGCAGATAGCTCGGGTGTCCGAGTGCGTTTCGACTCTGGAGAAACATTTATCGCGAATAGTACATCGGACGGAAGTCAGCCTTTCACGGTTCCTGTGACCAAAGGGCGCACGTATGTACAGCTGCAGACGGTTGATCGTTCCCGCAAGACGGCGTTGAATTACTCGATGCGGACGGATTTTGTTATTTATAAGGATCCATTTGAGGATAATGATAAGCAGTATAAAGCATTCGTTTTACCTGATCGGAGTCAATCTATCCGAGGTACTTTTCATCAAAAAGGAGATCTGGATTGGTTTGCAATATCCCTAAAAAACTCAGGTACAATGCGAATCAGGCTATCCGTAGATACAGGACGCATAGATCCGATGATCCTTTTTCAAAAGGAAGGGGAGAAGTCGATTACGATCGACCAAGCCGGAGATGGAGGCATTGAGGTCAGCTCCCAAATGGATCTGCTCCCTGGTCAGTATTACATTCGTGTCAGTAATATGAAGGATTACTCAGAACCGATTACAGGTGAGTATACGTTAGAAATTGAATACACGCCGAAGCTGATCGATCCGAATGAGCCGAATGATAAATCGTATCAAGCTACTTTTGCTGCGATGAATTCCGTGTATGAGGGTGTATTTAACAAAAGTGATGATGTGGATTGGTTCGAATTCCGCATGAGCAAGGACGGTCTCGCCCAAGTGCGGTTAACGAACATACCGACATCACGCATTTTATATGCAACGCTATATGATAGTTCTTTGAAGGAACAAGGCATATATCGAAATGATTATGGTACGGATCAATTCTTTATCGAGAAAACCCTGCCTGCAGGCACCTATTATATCAAGCTTCAAGCCAACCAATGGTTTATGAGTCAAATGTATCGGTTAAAAGTTGGCAGCTACGCGCTGGTGAGCGGATTTGCTGATATTGATGGACACTGGGCAAAGGATGCCATTAGCCAACTTACGGAACAAGGTGTGATCAGTGGTTACGGAAACTACCGTTTTGCTCCCAATCAGCCCATTACGCGTGCAGAGGCAGCAACGGTATTGACGCGAGCTTTGAAACTGTCTAAACGTCAGGAGCTGCGTTTCAACGATATGGATGCTTCGCATTGGGCTTACGATTACGTAGCCAAAGCGGTTCAAGCAAATATTGTGGACGGTTACCCGGATGGAACATTCGGGCCTGATCGTACGCTTACACGTATGGAGATGACACAGATGCTTGCCCGCAGCATGAATATGACAGGGAAAAAACGGGGCAGCTCCCCTTTTAGCGATGTGAATGATACGTATTGGGGTGTGGGAATCCTGAAACAAATGTCGGCGGATGGTTGGATAAGCGGCTATTCGGACGGCACCTTCCGGCCTGATGAGCAAGCAACACGAGCTGAATTCGTAACACTGCTCGCTAAAGTAATGAATCGGTAAAACCGAAGAGGAGTGACTTATGGCAGATACAGACAAATGGAATGAAGCGGCGAAATATGCTTCGATGATGAATATGGTGGATATTGCTGTCTACATCATGTGTATTGGCCTATCGTGGTGGGCGCTGCAAGCGTTCCGCTTCGATGTCCTGCTCAAAAGGCCTAAAGCTGCTCAAGCGATTATGCTGCAAATTTTGCTTTCTATTGCCCTCGGACACTTGGTTGCTAGTTTTTTTATCCAGTATTTAGGCCTTTCCATGGGCTTCGGTAAGATGTTTTAATCATATTTTTCGAATAATGCGCAAGTTTGTTGTCAACAATGGATAATAGAACGGATCGAAAAATGAAACCTTCTCCGAACTCTATGTAGGTCAGTCGGAATACCAAAAGAACACAGTTGTAACTGTACGGGTTGAAATGATAAACTTAGGAAATGTGCAAAACCTTGTAATTTAAAATAAGTGCGCGGAGGGACCATGATGAGCAAAATTATCGTCCGCGGTGGCCGAAAGTTAGCTGGCAATGTGAAAATCAACGGAGCAAAGAATGCGGTTCTACCGATTATTGCAGCTTCCATTCTGGGTTCGGAAGGTGAAAGCGTCATCCATGATGCGCCTCCCCTTGACGATGTACTAGTCATTAATAAAGTATTGCAAAGCTTAGGTATTGAAGTGGAATATAACCGTCAGGTTATTCGTGTTCGTGCTCATAACATTAACACATGTGAAGCATCGTATGATCTAGTCCGTAAAATGAGAGCCTCTTTCCTAGTGATGGGTCCTTTGTTAGCAAGGCTTGGTCAAGCGAGAATTTCGCTCCCAGGCGGCTGTGCGATTGGCACAAGGCCAATTGATCAGCATCTCAAAGGCTTTGAAGCGATGGGTGCCGATATTGAACTGGGTCAAGGGTATATCGAAGCCAAAGTGAAAGGGCGCCTGAAGGGTGCCAAAATTTATCTCGATGTAGCCAGTGTAGGCGCAACCGAGAACATCATGATGGCAGCTACGCTCGCTGAGGGTACGACCATCATTGAGAATGCTGCTAAAGAGCCGGAAATTGTCGATTTGGCGAATTACTTGAATGCCATGGGCGCGACGATTCGCGGGGCAGGAACAGGTGTTATTCGCATAGAAGGCGTAGAGAAACTTCGTGGAGTTGTACATACGGTTATTCCGGATCGCGTAGAAGCGGGTACATATATGATTGCCGCAGCTATTACTGGTAGTGAACTGTATATGGAGGGCGCCATTGGTGACCATCTCCGACCTGTTATTTCTAAAATGCAAGAAATGGGCGTTATCATCGAAGAAGATGAGAACGGTATTCGTGTCCGCGCTTCGGGGCCGCTTCGTGCGGTTGATGTGAAGACGCTGCCGTATCCGGGCTTCCCAACCGATATGCAGTCGCAAATGATGGCGCTGCTGATGGTGGCGGACGGCACGAGCCTCGTGACCGAGACCGTGTTCGAGAATCGGTTCATGCATGTCGAGGAGTTCTCGAACATGAACGCTCATATCAAAGTCGATGGCCGTACAGCTATCGTGAGCGGCAATGCCAAGCTGCAGGGCGCGAAAGTATGCGCAACAGACCTGCGGGCAGGGGCGGCCCTCATTCTAGCGGCGCTAGCTGCAGAAGGTGAAACCGAGATTACCGGCGTTCACCATATTGATCGCGGGTATGTCGATATTACTGACGTACTGCGTGAGCTAGGTGCCGATATTCACAGATCGGTGCCGCAAGAAGTGGAGCAGGAAGCTGCGGAGTTGGGTTTTTTCAACATCCAGCCGACGCTTGCTTAGAATTGTGTTTGAAGAACCATCGGGGGGTTACTCCGATGGTTCTTTTTTTGCTTTAGAGCAGGCGGAGAATATGCAGATTGTTGCATATCTAGTGGATGCCCATCAACACGCTATGCTGTTTATGCCTCCTCACAACTGGTAGGCAAAACTCAAAATTACGATTTTAGAGTCTTAGAGCAGCTTCATGAAGGTAGATGGGATATAGTGGTTACCAATGTTGTACTATCTACAACAAGTCACATGCCAAAAGGCTATTTTGCAAGTTGATGTTGTAGTTTGTACAACAATTCGAACCTATTTGTTACGAAATGGCCTGTGTAGCGTCCAAATGTTGTACATTATGCAACAACGAAGGGTGTGAGGCGGGATCTAGGCAGTAATTGTTGCACTTTGTACAACATCATTCAACCGAGCATATAAATTCATTCATCCAGCAACCTTAAGAGAGCATATATGGTCATGGATTCTGTTTTAAAATACCTCCATGTAGAACTAGATTGGATGAATGAATCGGCGCTCTATTTTGTGAACATTAGGGCGGTTTCCTTGGGGAGATTGGAATGTTGTCTAACAACGTTGACGAAATACAACCCTGCTCAAAAGCATCTCGTAGGGATGGGAAAAGCAGGTGGCTCCACACTTACAAGCAACAGTTGAAGTTCCCCGGATGCTCTAGCATCCGTAATCTCACGCATTTTACAAGATAGTCCATTGTTCTATTCTAGCAATCCCTCTCATAAGCTAAGTCATATCAACTACCTACTAGTAAACGCGCTTATGGAGGCTGCTTAGATGATGTTGAAGAAGAAACGCGTGATTAACCACAGGGTCATCCTTTGGATGGCTGTTTGCTTATCTTCCATGCTATGTGTGACTATTATCGTTCCAGGTTTGCTAGTTAAAAAGATTCCGGATGGCGGCGCGCCACCTCCCATCCAAATTGCGAAAAACGGATTGACCGAGGAAACAATCACCGAACAAGGCCTAATGATTCCCGTGTATCTGACCAAGAAAGCGTCGATTGAGACGGTACCGCTGGAACAGTATGTGAAAGGTGTGCTCGCCGCCGAAATGCCGGTCGAATTCGAACTGGAGGCGCTTAAAGCGCAGGCTATGGCGGCTAGGACTTATGTCGTGCGTAGAGTGCTAGAGAAGGATTACAGCAATATGCCGGTTAGCGATGCACTTGTGACAGACACAACTGCGCATCAAGCTTATATCACGGAACAAGAGCTAAGAGACAGATGGGACAAGCGTTACGAGTCGAATATGGCCAAAATCGATAGAGCCGTGAATGAAACCAAAGATCTAATCCTCACTTATGAGCATAAACCTATCAACGCCACCTTTTTCTCGACAAGTAATGGATACACCGAAAACTCAGAAGATTACTGGCCATTCAAGAGTCCCTACCTGCGCAGTGTGCCAAGCCCCTGGGATATAAAGCTATCATCTCGCTATCAAGAAACCGTTGATCTCAGTTACAAGAGTATGCTTCAGAAGCTAGGCGTTACGAGTATAGCAACAACAGGTACAAGCGCCAAAAATATGAAAGTACTAGCATGGTCGACCGGTCACCGGATTAAATCCATAACCATTGGCGGTAAAATATTTTCAGGTCGTGAAGTACGAGAGAAGCTAGGACTAGCATCCTCTCAATTTACATGGAAATGGTCAGGCTCCAAAATCACGATTACCACCTACGGATATGGCCACGGTGTTGGCTTAAGTCAATGGGGCGCCAATGGAATGGCGAAGGAAGGTAAAACCGCGGAGCAAATCGTAACCTACTATTACACAGGCATCTCTATCGAAAAAGCGACACCTTTTATCCAAAAATCGTAATCCTTTAACGTTTCTATAAAAATATCTTTCTTCAAGTATAAAACCTTTAAATGTGTCAAGAATGGTTGATGAGGTGATAACCATGAATGATCAAAACAAAGGTTTTCAAAAAGAAGAAGCTCCTAAAACTGCACAAGGAGCGCAAAGTACGACATCCACATGGAAGAAGTTGCTTGCTAAGAAGTGGGTATTCCCAGCAACGTATATGGCAGCAGCAGCAATTATCTTAACCTTAATGTGGGTGTACCAGGACGCCGGGAAGAAGACAGTCAGCGAAGCAGATCTGGGCATTAAGGTTAGCAGCAGCGACAAAGCGACAGATACTACCAAAGCACCGGACGGGGCGGTCGCGGTCAACGCGCAAACCGAAACGATACAGTGGCCTGTTAAAGACAGAACACTGGTCGATGTCTCCATCCCCTTCTATGACACGAATGCAACGAATGAAGTGAAGCAGACGGCAATGATCCAATATAACGATCAATTGACGCCTCATACTGCTATTGACTTGAAAGCCAAAGATGGCGCAGCCTTCGAAGTATTAGCTGCTCTGAGTGGCAAGGTGACTGCGGTTGAACAGAATCCGGTTGTTGGCAGTCTCGTCGAAATTACACACAGCAACGGCTTGATCAGTGTTTACCAAAGCTTGTCTGAGGTGAAAGTAGCCAAAGGCGCTGAAGTGAAAAAAGGCGACATCATTGCCAAAGCAGGACGCAACGAGTTCGAAAAAGAGGACGGCGTGCATCTGCACTTTGAAGTCCGCCAAGTTAGTGATAATGCAGCGGTTAATCCAGAAACGCTTTTAAACGCTAAGCAGTAATCAGTTTCCACGTATAGGCTACCGCCTACATAAAATAAGGGCAGCGGGTACATCCTGCTGCTTTTTTGCATGGATACAAGGAGTAGTTTTTACTTTGCTTCGTTTCACTTTTACCAAAAATGCTTGTCCGAAGGACGCCAGAATCGATTATTCTTGATTATTTTGAAAATAAATATGGGAAATGGGCTTGTCAGGCTTGGCTACGTAGAATATCTAGTCATGCCCCTCATATACTTTACCAAACTATCTCGAGTAGGGAGGCGAGGGGAGTGCACGATTACATCAAAGAGCGAACCATTAAGATTGGTACCTGTATCGTCGAGACCAAGAATACGGTTCGCACCATTGCTAAGGAATTCGGCGTTTCCAAAAGCACGGTGCACAAGGATTTGACGGAAAGACTACCGGAAATCAACCCGGACCTGGCCAATCAGGTGAAGCACATTCTGGAGTATCACAAGTCCATCAGGCACCTAAGAGGAGGAGAAGCGACGAAAATTAAGTACCGAAAAACTCGAAATCCGAAGCTTTCCGAAAACCTGGTCACGGTCAAGTCCTAAAAGTATCCTTCATCCCGAAAGGTTTCCTTCATACTTCCCGTGTCGAAATTTCACGCAAAAAGAGGAATTAATGCATTTATAGCGAATTTAGCTTATAATTAGAACTATATATAAGAGCGCCGATTCTTCACGGGATGGACGGTAGGTTTAGGGAGGATTAACTAGAAATGTTAAGCAAGGATATTGGAATAGATCTCGGCACGGCGAATGTGCTTATTCATGTAAAAGGACGCGGTGTCGTGCTCGATGAGCCTTCCGTAGTAGCGATTGAAAGCGATACGAAACGCGTGCTGGCTGTAGGAGAAGAAGCTTTCCGCATGGTGGGTAGAACTCCAGGCAACATTATCGCGATTCGTCCATTGAAAGATGGCGTTATTGCGGACTTTGATATTACGGAAATGATGTTGAAGCATTTTATCGCAAAAGTAGGGGGCAAGAATTGGTATTCTCATCCGAGAATACTGATCTGCGCCCCTACCAACATCACCTCGGTTGAGCAGAAGGCGATCCGCGAAGCAGCTGAGCGCAGCGGTGCCCGAGAGGTATTCATGGAAGAAGAACCGAAGGCAGCAGCAATTGGTGCCGGTATGGACATCTTCCAGCCTAGCGGCAATATGGTTGTAGATATCGGTGGAGGGACGACGGATGTGGCCGTGTTATCCATGGGTGACATCGTCACCTCCTCCTCCATTAAGATTGCTGGCGACAAATTCGATATTGCCATCACGAAATATATCAAAAATAAGTACAAGCTGCTGATTGGTGAACGGACGAGCGAAGATATTAAGCTGAAAATCGGAACGGTATATCCACACGGTAGAGATCAAGAGATGGATATTCGCGGTAGAGATATGGTATCCGGTTTACCACTTACGATCACGATTCACTCCAGTGAAGTTCAGGAAGCGCTGTGGGATCCAGTATCCTCCATCGTGACTGCGGCGAAGAGTGTATTGGAGCGAACACCTCCAGAGCTATCGGCAGACATTATTGACCGCGGTGTTATTTTGACAGGTGGCGGAGCATTGCTGCATGGGCTCGATCAACTGCTGGCGGACGAACTGAAAGTACCTGTATTAATTGCGGAAGATCCAATGTCCTGTGTCGTTAAAGGAACAGGCATTATGCTCGATAACTTAGATAAGGTTACCAAACGTAAATTTTAATTAGACATACTACCCAAGAGGTGAAGAGATGTTAAGAGGACTGTATACCGCGGCGGCAGGCATGATCTCCGAACAGCGCAGACACGACACCATTACGAATAATATTGCCAACATTAATTCCCCTGGATTTAAACAAGGCAATGCTTTGTCTCGATCGTTCCCGGAGATGCTGATATCGACGATTCGCGGTGGACAAGGTGCCTCGACAGCTCCCCTTGGGAAGATGAGTTTAGGCGTATTCTCCGAGGAGAGTATCTCCATTCATGCACAGGGTGATTTGCAGGAAACGCAAAACCCTTTCGATTTTGCTCTTGTTTCGAAAATACAAGTGCCTGGTATGAACTTTGATGCTTCAGGTAAGTTCGTGAATGCGGACGGAGAACGCACGTTTCAGCCACAGGCCCTGTTTACGGTGTTGAACGCTGATGGTGAGCAGCGGTATTCCTTGAACGGGAAGTTCACCGTTGATACTGCAGGCCAGCTAGTTAATGCCAACGGGAACCTTGTGCTAGGTCGAGATGGACAACCCATGTTGTTGATTGATGGAGCGGGTCAACCAATTCATTCCTTCAAGGTGACAGACAAGGGTGAGTTCCTTGATGGGAATGGTCTTCCCCTTCTGGGGCCGACTGGCCAACCCGTAGGATTGATGCTCTCGCGTGCAGAGAATCCGAATCTATTACTGCGTGAAGGTAACGGTCTGCTGCGCATTAATCCAGGCGACGAAGCGACTATAACGCAGGTTGCTGTAGGTGACCAAGTAGAGGTTCGTCAAGGTTTCATAGAACGCTCTAATGTTGATTCTGCGCAATCGATGGTCGATATGATGTCAGCGCTTCGCGCTTATGAAGCAAACCAAAAAGTCATCCAATCTTATGATAAAAGTATGGAAAAAGCCGCGAATGAAGTTGGGCGCGTCTAATCTAGCTTGCGAAGGGGCAGGACCATGAACAATTCCATGATTAACTCATCGGTATCCATGCATAGCTTACAGCAAAAGCTGGATATTCTCTCCAATAATATCGCGAATGTGAATACGAACGGTTTTAAAAAGAAGGAAGCCTCCTTCGAGGACGTTTTGACTAACGTCAAATCGCAGCCAGAAGGATTCCGTCAGCAAGGTCGCTTCTCACCTCTTGGTTTTAACCAAGGATGGGGCTCCAAGCTGGTGCAAATCCAGACGAATTTGACCCAAGGACCGATTCAGTCCACGGGGAATGTGACGGATTTTGCTATTCAAGGTGACGGATTATTTGAAGTATCCGTTAGTAAGGCTGATGAGAACGGCAACCCCGTGTTCCAGCCTGCTTGGACTCGTAATGGTGCTTTCAGTTTAAGTCCGGATGCGACTGGCGGAACTGTACTTACGACCAAAGAAGGTCATTTCATCACTGGTGTGGATGGCAACCCGATTCGTGTGCCGGCTGGTTTCCGACCTGTCGTTGAACCGAACGGTACGATCAAAGGATACAATGAACAGGACCCAAGTGCAGCACCCATTAATTTGGGACAGATCAAGCTAGTTCGCGTTGTACGTCCACAGCTGCTCCAAGACGTTGGAGATAACCTTTATGCTATTCCTAATGGCATAACGGCTGCTGAGAAGGCGAATATCTTACAAGATGTGAACCCCTTAGTTGATAACCCAGCTAACCGTGTTAGTCTTATGCAGGGTTTTCTGGAGCAATCTAACGTTACGCTTTCGGATGAAATGACAGATCTGGTTATCGTGCAAAGAGCGCTTCAACTCAATTCCCGAGCTATTACATCTTCGGATCAGATGATGAATATCGCTAATAATTTGCGCGCCTGATCTTAGAAAGGGAGGGATAGGGCTCGATGTCAGACAAGCCTGCTCCACCAAAGAAGAAACCAAGGCCGAAATGGCTGAATATAATATGGCTTATTTTCAAAATCATTCGTATTCCTGTGCTATGCGTGCTGGCTGTTTTTATCGGCCTATGGGTAGGTTACACCAAGCTTGGTCATCAGCCAGCGGGGGAAATCTTTCATATGAGTACTTGGCGGCATTTATACGATCTGGTATTTGCGAATTAACTCTAACTCCCGCATGGGAGTTTTATTTTTGTGTAAGCAGCGGTATAATGAATGAAGGTTAAATGTACCAGTATCGGATACTAACGCGCAGGAGGGGTACTTTGAATATACCGAACATGCTCACCATCAGCAGGTTTGTTCTAATCCCTGTGTACCTCGTGATTTTTTTTAATGGCCATATCCAAGTTGCCTTTTTTATTTTACTGGCAGCCGGACTTACGGATATCCTAGATGGCTATATCGCAAGAACTCGCGGGCTTATCACACCCGTTGGTGTCATGCTGGACCCACTCGCTGATAAGAGTATGATGATTGCGGTGATCTTATCCCTGCTCATTTCGGGGTTGATTCCTTGGCAGGCGGCTGCGGCGATGTTCATTCGTGATTTAGGTATGATTATGGGATCTGCTTTCTTTCACTTCAGGGGCAAGTTAACGGTTCCCGCCAATGTGATGGGCAAGTTAACGACGGTTCTGTACTATTTTGCTATCCTCTTCATCGTTTTTCATTTAAACTTTGCCATTACCTATTTATGGTTTGTAATTGGGGTCTCATTCTTAACTTCCTTCATTTATATTATTCAGTTCCTAGTATTAAATCGAGGAGCCAAATTGAAATAATGTATACTACGAAAAAAGAGCCTATGTATAAGACTGCAACACAGCCCTGTACATAAGCTCCCCTATATGAACCTTCACTTCTGCAGTTAATGAAGGGACATCCCTATTGTAAGTGATTACCTTGTATTTTATACAAGCATTTTGAAAGGAGTTTTTAAACCGCTATGCTAGATATTAACCAGATTCAAGAGATCATTCCTCATCGCCCTCCCTTCTTGCTTGTTGACCGTATTTTGGAGGTCGAAGAAGGTGTTAGAGCTGTAGGTATAAAGAATGTTACGATCAATGAACCGTTCTTCGCAGGACACTTTCCTGGCTATCCGGTTATGCCCGGTGTGCTGATTGTGGAAGCTTTGGCACAAGTAGGTGCTGTGGCTGTTCTGTCGATGCCTGAATACAAAGGTAAAATTGGTTTATTTGCTGGCGCAGATGGTATTCGTTGGCGCCAGCAGGTTGTACCTGGTGATACACTTACTTTAGAAATGACAATTACACGTGTAAAAGGAACCATTGTCAAAGGCCAAGCTGTGGCTAAGGTAGGCGACAAAGTGGTAGTCGAAGGCGAGCTTATGTTCGCCCTTGCTAATAAATAACCCATAGATAAAAAGGAGATGAACCTGACTACTATGACGCGTGTACAAACAGAGTATCAATTATGGTTAGAGGATCCAGCAGTGGATGCCGAAACGAAGAAAGAACTGCGTGCTATTCGGGAAGATGAAAGAGAAATTGAGGATCGCTTTTATAAAGATCTTGAATTTGGCACAGGAGGACTTCGCGGCGTGATTGGCGCTGGAACGAATCGAATCAACGTGTATACCGTTGGACGCGCAAGCCAAGGCTTGGCACAATATGTGAATGGGACAGGCGCTACAAGTCCTTCCATTGTTCTAGCTTATGATTCACGTCATATGTCGCCCGAGTTCGCTTTAGAATCTGCTCTCGTGTTCGCAGGGAATGGAATTAAGGCTTATCTCTTTAAAACACTGCACGCGACTCCACAGCTATCTTTTGCTGTGAGATACTTAGGCGCGTCCGCAGGGGTTGTCGTTACAGCTAGTCACAACCCACCTGAATATAATGGATATAAAGTATATGGAGCAGACGGGGGACAGCTCGTTCCTGAGTTTGCGGAGCAAGTCATTGCACAAGTACAGAGCATCGATTCCTTCAACAAGGTCAAGAAAATAACCCAGCAAGAAGCGGAAGCACAAGGGCTGCTTTCTTGGTTAGGTGAAGAGGTTGATCAAGCGTACATCGAAGCAGTAACTGCGATTAGCCAGAATCCAGATGTGATTAAGCAGATTGAAGGCGATTTCCGCATTATCTTCACTCCTTTGCATGGAGCGGGTAATGTGCCGGTACGCGAAGTGCTGAAAGCAGTTGGCTTCGGACAAGTACGTGTTGTAGCCGAGCAAGAGCTGCCGGATGCACAGTTCTCGACAGTTAAGTCTCCAAATCCGGAGGAGCGGGAAGCATTTACACTCGCCATTGCACAAGCGAAAGATTGGGATGCCGATATCATCATCGGAACCGACCCTGATGCTGATCGCATGGGGGCAGTTGTGAAGGATCCAAACGGCGAGTATGTCGTTTTATCAGGTAATCAGTCTGGTGCCATCATTGTAAATTATTTATTATCAAGCTTGAAAGAGCGCGGAACACTGCCTGCGAACGGCGTTGTCGTCAAAACGATCGTTACAAGTGAAATGGGCGCAGTTATCGCCAATCATTATGGTGTTCCTACATTAAATACATTAACCGGCTTTAAATATATCGGGGAGAAAATGTCCCAGTTCGAACAAAATGGTGAGTATACGTTCTTATTTGGATACGAAGAAAGCTATGGCTACTTGGCCGGTGACTATGCCCGAGATAAGGATGCAGTTATTGCAGCGATGCTGATCGCTGAAGCGGCAGCCTATTATAAGAAGCAAGGCAAGACTTTATATGAAGTCCTTCAGGAACTATACGAATCCTTTGGCTACTTTTTGGAAAAGCTTGAATCAAGGACGCTGAAAGGGAAAGACGGCGTAGAACAAATTGGGCGCATCATGGAAGCTTGGAGAACGAATCCGCCAACCGAGATCAGTGGCACTCGTGTAAGCCAAGTGGAAGATTATGCAGAAGGCATAAATGGACTTCCTCGTGAAAATGTGCTGAAATTTAAGCTAGAGGATGGTTCATGGTTCTGCTTGCGTCCTTCTGGAACGGAACCGAAAATTAAGTTCTATTTTGCGGTACAAGGATCTACAGGTCCAGCAGCCGCACAGCAATTGGATGGCATCATTCAATATGTGCTTAACCGTGTAGACGGATAATGACGGGATAGGTCGTCTAGTCAACAACTCATGACTGAAGTCACGAGCTTGTAACTACCCAGAAGTACAAACGGTTCTTGCGAACCTCCTTCCTTAAGTAATGGTGTTACATTAGGGCAGGTTGACAGCTACCCAACCAAAGGAGTCATGCTCCTTTGGTTACTTCAACGATGTACTCAATTCCTTTTCGTTGAAGATTCATTGCACCTATACGATCATCGTTCGATGTGTATGTACATGTTTTACAGCAAAAGATGTGTTTTTTCTTATTGCGATTTGTCTTTTCAGTGTGACCACACTTAGGGCAAGTTTGAGAGGTGTATTTGGGACTTACAGCCACGATTTTAGCACCATTCATAACAGCCTTGTACGCAAGCATTTGACGAAACTGCAAGAAAGACCAAGATACAGATACGTAACGATCATTCACTTTTACTTTTTCAGTGGCATTTCGAATACCTGTCAAATCTTCAACTACAAACAACGTTCGACTTCCGTATCGGTTTACGAGTGCCTTGCTGATCGTATGGTTTACGTCAGTCATCCAACGGTTTTCTCGACTTCCGACTGCCTTGAGGCGCTTGCGTGAAGAAGGTGTTTGTTTCATCTGTAGTTGCTTCCGAAGATGCTTGTACTTAGCACGTCTGTGTTTAATCGGCCTACCGTTAAAAAAAGTTGTATGTCCCTGTGAATCGTAGGTCGTGGCGACAAAATTAATACCCAAGTCAATACCGACAACTTGCTTGAAATCGAGGTCAGAAGTAACTTCCACTTCTTTGGTCACAGGGATATGTAAAAACCACTTACCATGTTTATTTACAAGTTTCGCCGTACCAAAAGACCAACCGCCATCAAAATATGGTTCCATGCCTTTTGTTTCGAATGGAACTTTCACACGACCTTTCAGCGTGTTTAAAGAGAACAAGCCTTTGCTTAATGAATAGTCACGATTCCAAACTAAGTCATATTCGGGCTTCTTAAACGTTACAAGCGACCAATCGTGTCCATTACTTTTATTAGTTTTATATTTAGCTATGACCGTTTTCATCACAGACTGTGCCATTTGCGAACGCAAGTCATATTGCGTTCGCAAATTTTCATAAGTCAGCTTATGTAAAGAAATTTGATTTAAATTTTTAGTTTCAAATACAATACCAGACACATGATTGCTTCCCTGCTTATAGGCGGATACGGTTTCATTCAACAAAGCAATCTGTTCTTCTGTAGGCTTAATCTGTATTTTAGCGGTTATGGTTATCTGCATAATACTCACCTCGCTTCTCAGTAAATTAAACTTATCACATGCTTTAGTGAGAGTAAATTATTATTGAGATGGTACAATTAACGTGGCAAAGCCACGGTTGAACTATCGCACTGCGATAAGTTTAATAGATGGAAATTAAATCCGCATTCATTTGGCCTATTACCCGAGGTAGGACCTGAAGGGGTTTTCCAATGTAAGTACATGCTTTACGAAGAAAGCTTTCTATCGGAAAGCTCTAAGGAGTGGACAACTTGGCACAATGGTATCAAACATGGAATAAACCTCTCAAAAATATCCTATGGTGGCTCGTCATTATTGGAATGGTAGTCTCCCTGCCGCTTGCCTACACGCGTCACCAAACGGAAACTTCGGCCAATCAAGTCGAATTTGTTTTCGATTATCGTGATTTGTTGGATATTTCGGATATTCAGACGAATCCGCGGACTTTTGTCGCTGAGCAGCTGAAGAATATGAAAGCAGCGGGCATTAGCTCAATGGCCGTGTATGAGAGTACACTAGCGGAGCTTAAAGAGAGCCGACGCATCGAGGTATATAACTCTCGAGACGCTGCCGCACTTACCCAGACCTTGGGTGATCCTAATGAGAATTTTACTTACGTGCTGTTCGCCGATAGTGCCACACAGCAGAAGCTGGAGCCTTTAATTCAAAAAACGTTCGCAGATCTGAAGGTTGGCACGAAGCCGTGGAGTTTCAAAAATAGAAACGGACTCATCATCCAAATGAGCATGGACGATGCATCGATCAAGGGTATGGACCCAGACCCGATGACATTACAAATGCTCAAAGATCAAGGTTTCCAAATCGTGGTTCGTCTATCGAATCGTAGACCCTTTGTAACCAATGAAATGGATCGCTTGTTGAAACAGCTCCATGATATCGGCGTGAAGCGCATCATTGTCGATGGCAATGAAGTTCCGGGTTACACAGAAGAAAATACGGAAATTAACCTAAATAAAATGGCAGATCTTCTTAATAAAAACGGCATTGGCCTAGCTGCTATTGAGTTATTAAAAGAGCCGCAAAAAGGGTTTAGTACGTTATCGAAGCAAACGAATTATAACGTCGTTCGATTGCATTCGTTCACAGAGAAAGACGGGGAAAAGTTAACAGAGCCACTCAAAAAATCGGAACTGCAGGATCGTATTCAAGGCGTTGCGGATCGTTTAGTCCTTGCAGTGAAAGACCGCAATATCCGCATGGTTTTCTTGAATGCAAGGCCAGTAAAAAGCTTGGATAAAGGAAAATTAGTCGATCCGCTAGCAGCTTACTATGAAAGTTTGCAAGGAAAAGACGGCGCTATTCCACGCATCCAAGAAGTCGGGTTTAAGCTTGGACCAGCAGAGCCATTTGATGTCAAAACGACAGGATGGCAGAAAATCGCCCGTATCTTCATACTGCTTGGCGGTGTTAGTTTAATCGTGCTGATGGTGTCCTTCTTCGTACCGGAAGCCACGCTGCTCCTCTTTGTCTTAGGGATACTTGGTCTTGCTGCTTTGCATACACTTTCGGCTAATCTATACGCGCAAGGTCTTGCCTTAAGTACAGCCATTAGTGCACCGAGCATTGCGATCATGCTGGCTATTCGTTCCGTTCGTTCAGGAGCCGCAGCGAAATGGAAGTCAGGTCTTGCTTACGCCTTATGGACACTAATCAAAACATCAGCGATTTCGCTGATTGGTGTCGTTTACGAAGTGGCACTTCTCAATCACGTTACGTATTTACTTGTGCTTCAGCAGTTCCGCGGCGTTGGCGTGCTGCATTTGCTTCCTATTGCTATCGCAGGTGTGTATTTACTATTCTTTAGCGAAAACAACACGTACAGAGATAAGATTGCGAATATTCGCAGTATCCTTTCTTCCTTTATTAGTGTGCTATGGATTGTAGTCGCTGGCGTAGCTCTAGCCGCCGTTTATTATTACTTGTCACGTACAGGAAATGAAGGACAGGCTTCTACCTTGGAGAAATTATTCCGTTCCTTCTTGGAAAATACATTGGGCGTGCGCCCTCGTACCAAAGAATTTTTGTTCGCACATCCGTTATTCCTGCTAGGTGCATATTTGTCCGTTCGTTATAGACATGCTGTCTATTTGATTTTCATCGGTGTAATTGGGCAGCTTTCTATTGTAGATACATTCGCTCACTTGCATACGCCGCTTCATATATCTCTGATCCGTATAAGCTACGGCCTTGTGTTTGGCGCTTTGATTGGCCTCGTTCTGATTGCAGCTTGGGAAATAATCATTAGGAGTTGGAAACGATGGGTGCCACAGTTGTCAAAATAGCGCTATCCGGCTACTATGGCTTCGATAATAGCGGAGATGAAGCTGTGCTGCAGTCGATTTTGTTTGCTTTGCAGGAGCAAGGTCGAGAGCAAGGATTACAAATTGAGCCTATCGTTCTTTCTGCTAATCCGGAGAAAACGTCAGCTATGTACGGTGTGAAGGCTTATCATCGAATGAAACCTGGTTCACTGTTCCGAGCATTGCGTGAAGCCGATGGTTTGATTAGTGGCGGTGGCAGTTTATTGCAGGATGCTACAAGCTCGAAGACGATCCCGTATTATTTGGCTGTTTTGAAAATAGCGCAGTGGCTGGGCAAGCCCACTTTTATTTACTCGCAAGGCATCGGGCCGGTTAGCCGCCCTATGTTTTATGGCTGGATCCGCAGCGTGTTCCAGCGCTGCGCGTATGTGTCGGTCCGCGATACGGAGTCCGCGGAGCTGCTAGGGAAGATGCGGCTCCCGCGGGAGCGCATCACGGTAGTGCCTGACCCGGTCATGGGGCTGCCGATGCGCGGTTCTGTTGGCGGCGCGTCGGACCTCGCGCCGGATGGTTTAGTGCGGACGGTCGGCGTGTCCGTCCGCATCTGGAATGAGGACCGCTCGGAGCTGGAAGCTCTCTCGCGGTCCCTGCAAGTGCTACTCGCAGCCGATGCGAACGTGCGGCTGCGGTTCTTGCCCTTCCACCTCCCCTCGGACGAGGTGGCATCGCAGTTCGTGATCGACCGTCTCGGCGATCACGGGTCTAGGGTAGAGATGGTGCGAGGCATCACCCATCCGCAGGATATGCTCGCGCAGGTCGCGGAATGCGACCTGCTGATCGGGATGAGGCTGCATTCTTTGATTTATGCAGCCTCGCAGTTCGTGCCTATGGTAGGTATCTCGTACGATCCGAAGATCGACCAGTTCCTCCATAGGCTTGGCATGAAAGCCGCCGCATCGACTGCTCGCTTCGATGTGGATGCCTTTGCGGCCGAGGCGCAGCGCCTGCTCGGCGGCCGAGAGGCTTGGGTGGCGTCCAGCCGCGCCGCCATCGAAGAGCTCAAAGCGCAGGCGCAGCTTCCTGCGCAGCGCATCATTTCTTTTTACAAACAAAGAACTAACAAATAGGGAATAATGAGAAAACCTCTTTCGAGGCCAATCAAAGATGAGCGACCGCGTTTAGATGTAGGTTTTATCGCCAATAAGAAAGCGGTTTTCGGGTACCGAAAACTTATACTTTCTTATGTGGTAAAAAAAGCAACCAAAATCCGATTTCCAACGTCAATTAAAGGAAGAGATATCTATGAGTTCAACATCAACAACGATCCAGTCTAAGGTCGCATCTGCGAATGCAATACCAAAAGTTCGCATCTACGGAGTGCCCATCTCCAAAATGAGTATGGACCAAACCGTAGCTTACCTTACGAACGCTATTGAACAAAGACAACCCCATCAAGTCATTACCGCAAATCCCATTATGGTCATGGCCGCGCAAGATGATCCTGCTTATCTGAGCATGATGCAATGCGCTGAACTCATCGTTCCTGATGGAACAGGTGTCGTCTGGGCAGCTAAATATGTAGGTGAGCCTGTTGTAGAGCGGGTTCCCGGCTATGATTTGATCCATGAGCTGATGAAAGTTGGAGAGTCGAAAAGCTGGAAAGTATACTTACTTGGAGCTTCCAATGAGGTTATCCATGCTGCAGCTGAGAAGCTTCGTACTGCCTATCCGAGTATAAAGCTTGTAGGCGTACGTGATGGATATTTTAAAGACGAGCAGGATGCTGAAGTGATTCAAGATATCGTGGATGCAGCTCCGGATATTCTTCTCGTAGGAAGATCTGCTGCGAATCAAGAGCCTTGGATTGGGAAATACAAACAACAAATTGGTGTCCCCGTCATGATGGGTGTTGGGGGAAGTTTTGATGTTCTTTCGGGCAAGCTAAAACGAGCACCCGTTTTATTTCAAAAACTACGTCTTGAATGGTTCTACCGCCTGATGCAGGAGCCTTGGCGTTACAAACGAATGCTTCTACTCCCACAATTTGCATTGAAAGTAATGCGTGATAAAGAGAAAGTCACCAAACCATGAGAATATTTATGAAAATTGGCTGAAAACGGTCATTTCAGATGAATTTAGCAGTGGTATTTGTGGGCAAATGGGAGTATAATTCATTTCGGCGGAATACTTGCCACCCAAGACAAGAGGAGCTGTGAAGAAGACATGTATGGATTATATGCGATTGGGTTTATCGCTGCGTGCTTAATGGCGCTGCTGCTGACACCCCTAGTCAAAAAATTTGCCTTCTGGGTTGGAGCCGTTGATGCCCCTAACCATCGTAAGGTACATACCCGAATAATGCCGCGTCTCGGAGGATTAGCGATATTCCTTGCATTCGTCGGAGCTTATTTTGTCGTCTCTCCAGCACTTGATGCCGTTAACTCCAATGCTGCATTTGGGTTGCTAATCGGAGGCTTTGTGATTGTCGTCACGGGTGCCTTGGATGATCGTTTTCAACTATCTCCCAAATGGAAACTGCTCGGGCAACTGATTGCCGCTTGCATCGTTGTCTCCTTTGGTCTTAAGATCGACCTCGTTAACATTCCTTTCGGAACGACCAACCTGCCAATTGGCTGGTTAAGTATTCCGATTACAATATTATGGATCGTCGGTGTTTCCAATGCGATTAACTTGATTGACGGCCTAGACGGCTTGTCAGCGGGCGTGTCGGGTATTGCTACAACTACTATTCTAATTCTTGCTCTTATGATGGGTAATGTTACCGTTATTTTACTTTGCGTCATTTTACTAGGTAGTATCATAGGCTTCATGTTCTATAACTTCCATCCGGCCAAAATCTTCATGGGCGACTCCGGCGCCTTGTTCCTAGGCTTTGCTCTAGCAACACTATCGATTCTTGGCTTTAAGCAAGCAGCTGTTGTTTCACTTTTAATTCCTATTATGATTCTAGGCGTGCCCTTATCTGATACCTTCTTTGCGATCATGCGTCGCTACGTTAATAAATTACCAATCTCTGCACCGGACAAAAGCCATCTGCACCATTGTTTGCTGCAACTCGGATTCAGTCATCGTACAAGCGTACTGATCATCTACGGAATTGCCTCCATTTTCGGCGGCAGCGCGGTCATTTGCTCAGTCTTTATCTCCCAAGATTCCACTTGGGGTCTTATCATGATCATCGTAGCCCTCTTCCTAGTTATGCTAGTCGGAGCAGAAGCTATTGGTATCATCAGTAAGAGTCGTAAGCCGGTGCTGAACTTCCTTCAGAGGCTTGTAGGCAAGCAAGTTCAGAGCGACCGTATGGGCAAATAAGCTATAAAATCGGAATCCAATCTTCGGGTTGGATTTTTTTTGCATTTAAGGATTTTTTTTCTTTCTCTAAACATTTCCTTTGTTTCGACCGATAAGTAAAGTACGAGAACTTTTGTCTATTAGCCGCGTCTAATCATGTGGAATGATAGAAGAATATGGGAGGGATTGTCGAAATCTAGCATATGAAATTAAGATAATACTTATACCATGGCGAAAATAATAACATTTAGATTACATAAGGAGGAACTAGTTTTGAAAACCAAGCAATTAAGAAATAAGTGGATTAGCATAAGCCTGTTGATCACTATGCTACTCGCTCTGCTGCCCCCAATGACAGCTTCGGCTGCGCCGGTTTTGAATATTACTAATTTATATGTACACACGATACCTACGGCTGCGGACCCATTAGTTGACGCTTCTATTCAACGGTTTACAGCAAACCCGATTACAGTTAGCGTAGATATCGGTGGTATTGCTGAAGAGCAAATAACCGACATTTACTATGAGATTTATAACGTCAATACGGGACTCTCCTCTACGAATAAAACAAATCGTCCTACAAGAGTTGCAAATAGTACGAATCAGATTACTTTTGAAAATGTCCAATTAACTGAAGGGCTTAATCGGTTTACTGTTAAGTTCAACAGTACATCCAACGTGGATTCCATACCGGGTTGGGCTTATTTTACGCCTGTTTCGAATATTACAGGATTAATGTTTAATGATGATGCTTTTGCTGACGGCGCAATGCTGCCATCCCAAGGCCCTTTTTCGAATGCGACGATCACAGGTTCTGCCAATAATGCATTGAAAGTGGATGCTATTGTGAATGGGACTACGTTTGAAGCATCCAACTTCGCTGGCGGTGTATTTACGTTCTTGACGAATACAGGTCGAGTCTCAGATATCGTTTTGAATCCTGGGGATAATAAAATTCAATTTATCGCCAAGAATCCGACGAACTATTATACGACTACTAGAACATTCAAATACGACAACGGCTTAGGTTTTGGTTACAATGGTACCATCTCCATGAAGGAAGCCACTGCGCAACCTGTTTACCCTCTCGTTACTGTACCTACTTTATCTAGCGGTACTTCTAAAGATGTGATCTTCACCACTGACATTAAAAATAGTATCGGAAACATCACACCTGGTGTTGCAGACTATGTGTATGCAGACATTAAAGTAGTAGGTAGCGGAGCTGGTTTTCGCTATACCTTCGCGAACCAATCAATTAGCAATGTGACTGGAACACTATGGGGTGGAGGATCGCCAACGCTTATAGGTACTCCTACTATTACACCTGCTGCTATTGGTGTGGGCACCAAGTATCAAACGCATAATATTAGCGCTAGCTTACCTTTGAGTGCTACAACAACTGCGCAAGAAATTGATGTCACACTTTCGAGCTCACTAGGGGCTGCTACACAGCCTACCAGATACACGTTTAATTTTACCAACCCAACCTTGCCTTATTTAGATCATGTTGCACAAGATCTAGGGGGTTCTCCAATTGTGTTGACTGAGCAAGGGTCTAATCAAATCAATGATTTCCCTGCGGCAATTGATATATATACGAATGCTTTGACTACTTCAGTGGATGTATTCATTCCTGGATTTGCAGGAAATGGTTCATACCCTACTGTGGCAGCGGGTGCATTAAGAAAAGCAACGGTTTCCTTACATGACATCCCAGATGGACCAACAACCTTAACAGTTACACCATCGGGTGGTGCTCCTGTAACTTCAAACCCTGCTGGCAAAAAGGTTTATAACTTAAATATTTCAAGCGCACCATATGTAATTGTAACTAACTTATACAACGGTAAAGTGGTTACCAGCAAAGCTCAGTTTACTTGCGGGGCAGTTGGTGCGCCTTGTATTGCCGGTAAGATTGTTAATTTGCCAGCTGCCAACTATCCGCTTGTTGAATTATCAATAAATGATAACAATGTACCGCTAACAAATGGTCTTGCTTCCGTTATTAATTCGACCACTGGAGAGTTCATAATTAATGAAGCTAGCTTAAATGCTGTGACCGGCGGCTCCGGTACTACATTCAGTGGGCTGTTTGACTCTGACGGTAAAAAAGCAATTCGTTTCTCGTTATATTTAAAACCTAATCCTGCGCAACCGAAAGTGCTTGTCACACAAACGAACTATGAAGTATTCGTGCTCAGTGATTATGCACCCCTAGTTGAAAGCTTGATTCCAGATGTTGCTGTAACACCATATACGGTCGGTACTTTGCCGGGTGTTTATCAAACGACCTCTAATAAGATACAACTTACAGGTACGGTGCTGAATGCGACTTTAAACACGCAGGCTATACTTTACTTACGAAAGCCTCCTGTAGGTTCAGCCGTTCCGGTTGGCCCACTTACTTTGAATCCAATCAGTGCAGTAATTGATCCTCTAGATAATAAACGTTCAACAACGACTTTCAATTTAAGCAGTGTGCTTAATATGGATGCGTACGGTGATTATATTTTCGAATTGGTCGCTACCAATGCATCAGGTCGTACCACTAGCAAAATGATTACCATCACCAAACAACCAGTTACATACGTATTGCTTCAACCGACAAACTTTGTGAAGAATGTGGATAAAGTAGACCAAGCTAATGTGAATACCAACTCAGAGACAATCGTCATACAAGCAGATGGTGCGGATAGTGTTTTATTCGGTAAAAGTGAAGCTACACAAACAACTCCTGGTGTTTTCCGTTATGAAGTTACGACCCTTAAGGCTGGAAAGAACACAGTCACCTTCACAGTAAATCGTGGAAAGACGAAATCAAATGGGTCCTTTGTTCTATTCAACGTAAACACTCCAATTGAGGGAGCACAGTACAAAACGACACTTGCTTCGAAAATGAGTATTTTTAATGGAGACTTCCTATTAAACTTCCCTAAAGATACGAAACTAATGAGAAATGACCGAACACAGTCGGAGCAATTTATCACAGTCGATCGTAAAATTGTATTCGGGATCGCGAATCAGGACGATGGTCGAGTAGAAAAGGCATCCGAAACTCCTGCGGGAACTCGATTCTTGATTGAGCCTACTGGACGTTTCAGACCAGCAAGTAAACGTTTCTGGGTAGATGCAGGTACGATAGACATGAGCGCGGCGAGTACACCAGACTCTCTGAAAGCTGCACTACAAGGAAGTGGTAATCTGCCGTCTCCAACCTTGCTAGGACCAGGAGAAACAGCATTCTATACACGTAATATCAAAAGTTTAGTTGTTCCAACTCAACGTGGAACACTGACAATGAAATACGATGCAGAAATTCGCAATGACTCATGGAAATATCTATCTGTTTACCAATTCGGAACTTTCCTTGATCCTAGTGGAACTGGTAACCAGTTTGTTGGTTGGAAAAACATCGGCGGCGTTGTAGATCCTAAGACACATACTATTGAAGTGCCAGTAGATACTTTTGGATATTTCCAAGTCATGTACATGGATAACAGCTTTAACGATGTTACCCTACATGATTGGGCACGAGATTATTTAGATATCCTTTATTCCAAAGGTATTATGAATAATAAGTCTGCTGGGCAATTTTTACCGAATGATGCAATCACTCGTGGTGAATTCGTTACCCTACTAGTAAAAATCTTTGAAATTCCTTTAATTAATGAAGATACAACGCATCACACCAATGATCCAACAGATCCTAATTTCCAAGGTACATTCGCGGATGTTAGAAGAGGCTTAGGATTATCCAACAGCAGCAGCTTATATGACTTTATGCATATTGAGGCAGGAGCCAGAGCAGGTATCGTCAGAGGGAACTCGGCCGGACTGTTCGCTCCTGGTAATTCTATTAGCCGCGAAGATGCCTCTGTCATGATCGAACGAGCTGCCAATATGAAAGTTAACTCAGACCCTGCAAAAAGTTTGCTGACGTTGAAAAAAGAGTTTACAGATGCAGGTAATATTAGTGTCTACGCACAACCTTCAGTAGAGGCTGTTATGAAGGCAGGTTTTATTGACGGTATCGAGAATGCTCTTGTAGAAGGGCAAAAGAAACCTACATTTAGCTTCGATCCGAAAGGTAATCTGACTAGAGCGCAAGCTGCTGCAATTGTGATTCGAGTGCTTAAACAGCAAAAGAAGATTCCTAAATAAATAGTAATGAAATAAAGACTGTGTCCGATTTATCGGATGCAGTCTTTTATTTTTATTATGGTGATGGAATTTAAGAGGAAAACTGTTCAGGTCATTTTAAGCTAATTTTTAGCTAGTGTTCAGCTTCACTACTTATTTACTTCACAATTAAAAAGTAAGTTTATCAAGTAGGCAAAATGTGTTCAAGAGGTGATAGTGTCTTTACTAGTAGAGATTAATTGAATTGGAAAATACTTATCAATGAAATTATGCAAACAGTCACGTATACTAACTCATGTAGCCAAGGTGATAGACGCGAAGCTACATAGAGTCATGTCATGATTCATTAGTCGCCCCGTTGGTTATAAGTTTTTATAACAAAAAAACTTTCA